>JAEYUU010000204.1 GCA_023429545.1 Verrucomicrobiota bacterium | reverse complement strand
TCACAACCGGGAACATTTTCACAATGCGTCGCGGTCACGACCGAGGGTGCTCACCATGAGCGCGCTGGAGCACTGCCGCGCGAATCTCTGGAAGAGTTTCGCGCACCAGAAGTGGCTGCGCGGTTAAAGACACGCACCCCCCACGGCACCGGTGAAGATCGAAGACTACGGCATCATCGGAGACACCCAGACTGTCGCACTCGTCGGCCGGAACGGGTCCATCGACTGGCTGTGTTTTCCACGGTTCGACTCGGCGGCCTGTTTCGCGGCCCTGCTGGGAGGGGAGGAGCACGGCTGCTGGAAGATTGCCCCCGCGGACGAGATCCTCTCCTGTCGCCGCGCCTACCGGAATGGCACGCTCATCCTGGAGACGGAATTCAAGACTGCCGGAGGGTGCGTGCGGTTGGTGGATGCCATGCCCATCCGCGAGCGGGATGCGGACATTGTTCGCGTAGTGGAGGGCATTCGCGGGAAGGTGCGCATGAAGATGCAGCTCACGATCCGTTTTGATTATGGCTCCGTCGTACCGTGGACGCGGCGGGTGGATGACCGCCTTGAGGCCGTGGCGGGGCCGGATGCACTCAGCCTGTGGTGTGATGTGGAGACGCATGGGGAGGGGCTCACCACCGTGGCGGAATTCGAGATCGAAGAGGGGCAGAAGCTGGCCTTCGACCTGCTCTGGCACGCGTCCCACCTGCCTCCGGACAAACGCGGCGGCACCGAACGCAAAATCGCGGAAACGGAGCAATGGTGGCTCGACTGGCTGGCGGACGCGCAGTGCGGCGGTGAATGGTGCAAGGAGATCGAGCGCTCGCTCATCACATTGAAAGCGCTGACCTACGCACCCACGGGCGGCATCGTCGCGGCTGCCACCACCTCCCTGCCGGAGAGTATCGGAGGCGTGCGGAACTGGGATTACCGCCTCTGCTGGCTGCGCGATGCCACCTTCACCTTGTATACGCTCATGCAGGGCGGCCACACCGGCGAGGCTCGCGCCTGGAGGGACTGGCTCCTGCGCGCCGTGGCTGGTGATCCCGGCAAGCTCCAGATCATGTATGGTCTGGCTGGGGAGCGCCGGCTGGAGGAGTATGAAATTCCCTGGCTTCCTGGCTATGAAGGTTCCAGGCCCGTGCGCGTGGGAAATGCGGCCTTCAGCCAGTTCCAGCTCGATGTCTATGGCGAGGTAATCGACTCCATGCACCAGTCGAGGTGTGCCGGCATCAATTCGGCGCCCCATTCATGGGGCATGGAACGCGCGATCCTGAAGTTCCTGGAGACAGCATGGAAGGAACCTGACGAAGGTATCTGGGAGGTGCGCGGTCCTAGGCGTCACTTTACGCACTCGAAACTCATGGCTTGGGTCGCCTTCGATCGCGCGGTGAAGGCCGTGGAGCAGTTCGGACTGGAGGGACCGGTGGAGCGATGGAAGGGACATCGCGACGCCCTGCATCGCGAAATCTGTGAACGCGGCTACAACGCAGGGAAAAAGGCGTTCGTCCAGGTGTATGATGGAGATGCGATCGATGCGAGCCTGCTCATGGTACCGCTCGTCGGTTTTCTCCCTGTGGATGATGTGCGTGTGCGGGGCACCATCGAGGCAGTGGAGCGTGAACTGCTCGTGGATGGCTTTGTGCTGCGTTATCGCAGTGAGGAGTGTTCGCATGTCGATGGCCTGCCGCCGGGCGAGGGCGCGTTTCTGCTGTGTTCGTTCTGGCTGGCAGACAATTATGCCATGAGTGGTCGAATGGAGGAGGCGCGCGCTCTCTTTGAAAAACTGCTCAACGTTCGCAATGACCTTGGCCTTCTCGCGGAGCAAGTGGATCCCCGCACCGGCAGGATGCTGGGAAATTTTCCCCAGGCATTCTCCCACGTGGGGCTCATCAATACCGCAAGAAACCTCTCGCAGGAGGGCGGCCCTGCTCAGAAGCGGCCGAAGGCGGGGAAGTGAGGGGTGCCAGTAGCGGGTGGAATTGACTCCGGAAGCTGGCACCTCCGACAAGAGGGATGGAATTGAAAGGGCGGTTGCGACTACGGTCGAAAGTAGCTACGACTCCACGGAGTTCATGAAGCGCGTGTCGATATCAATTTTTTTGGCAATGACCTTCGTGATGGTGTCATGTGGGCTTGGACCTCTTTGTCCCTTCTGGCAATCTTTGATACTTGTAAGATAGCGTGCCGGTTAGCCATTGCGCTCAAGACAGCTCCTAAGGAATCAACCGGAATTGCAGCCTTAAAGGCTTGGCTCCTGCGCCCCTTCGGGGCGTGGCTGCCGGACGTGGATCAATCGCATGGGAGCGAATTTTGCTCCGTCGGCCTGCTGTACATGAGCCATAACTTGAAGAGAGGAGCCTTCCGCCCAACCACCAGTCCATGACATTCCTCTTGCATCACTTTCGGCCATTCCTTGCCGTCGCAAATCAACCCACACTCGTGAAGTTACCGCCTGCCCAGCGCCGCGCGCACCATCATCATCTCGCCGATATTCTCCAGGGTCAGCAAGCCCAGCAGCTTGCCTGAGAGCGGATCCATCACGGGAAGCGCCGGGCAGGCACTGCTGCGCAGATGATCCACCGCCTCGGGCAGGGGATGGTAGGGCTTCAGAGTGAGATCGCAGCTCTGGGACAGGGAGGTCACGGGTTGCTGAGCCCCGTGGTGGGCCAGACCGGAGATGAGGGAGGTTCGACTCAGCATCCCATGAAACTGTCCGTCTGCGTCCAGCACGGGGAAATCATGTTGTGTGCCTGCCAGGAGCAGTTCCACTGCATCCTTCAGCACGGCATCCTGCGGCAGCGTGCGGAAGTCGGTGAGCATCGCGTCCTGCACCCGGAGTCCGCGCAATGCCTCCTGGTCACTCACATAGGAGGCCTCCTGTCCGGCACCGAGGAAGATGAAGATGGCGATGATCAGGATGACGGGATTCCCATGAGTGAACAGCACGTAAATCCCGGCGAAAACGGCGATGGCTTGGCCGATGGTGGCAGCGATGCGCGTGGCATTCGCATAGTCCAGGAACAGGGCCAGCCCCGCCCGCAGCACGCGCCCGCCATCCATGGGGAACGCGGGGATCATGTTGAAGACCACCATGAGCAGATTCCAGTAGGCCAGCCTCTCGAAGAACGGAGCCTTCATCAGATCGTAGTCAAAAGTCAGCGGCGGCAGCAGATTCAGGAAAGGCCAGATCAGCAGGAAGATGGCGACGTTCACCGCAGGTCCGGCAAAGGCCACCACCAGTTCCTGGCTGGGCTTGCGCGGCATGCGCTCCAGCCGGGCCAGGCCGCCAATCGGCAGCAGCGTCACGTCCGTGGTCTGGATGCCATAGCGCCGCGCCGCGAGCACATGGCCGAACTCATGCAGCAGCACGCAGAAGAAGATCGAAACGGTGAAGAGCACCATGTCCAGCGCCGCCGCCGGGCCATACTGCGTGAGGGTGATCCAGCCCAGCAGCCCCAGGAGGAGAAGGAAGGTGGCGTGCAGCCGCACTTCCGTGCCGCCAAAGGTTCCGACGTGCAGTGACCAGCGTTTCATTGATGCAACAGGACAAACTCTGTCATCAATACGCGCCTCAGTAAAGGAACAGAAGAAAAAGAGAGCGTCATGGACGGGGAATTTTTCAAGACAGGGCAGCGATTTACGTTAGCATCCACTGCTGATGCCCCAGATTCCCGCGCTCCTGTCCATGCAATCCTTCTCACTCACGGGATTGGAAAAAAGCTTTTCGGACATGAGCATGCTCTCGCTGCTGTGGTGTTTTCTGCTGATGACAGTCCTTCTCATTTCCGTGATGGGCTGGATCATCCGGGGCGAGAACCTCAGGCAGACTGAGAAGGCGGACGCACAGTTCACCGCCTCATTTCGTGGCTCGTCCCACCTGCTGGCGCTGTTCCAGACCGGCATGGTGTTCCCCGGCTCCGCGAGAGCGGCGGTGTATCAGAATGCCTGCCGTGAACTCTCCTGGCACCTCTTGGGCACTGATACAGTGGATAAGAACTACATGGCCCGGTTGCGGACGGCGGGGCGAATTACCCCATCCCAGGCAGAGGCCGTGCACCGCACCTCCCGTCACGTGACGGATGAGGTGACGCGTCCGCTCCTTTCCGGGCTGGATGGCATGGTGGTCTGGAGCCTTCCCGTCTTGGGGTTCATTGGATCCCTCGTCTGCCTGCTCGATGCTCTGGAACGCAACGTGCCTCCGGTGTCCGTCTGGAGCTCCGCCACTTGGCCGCTCGTCGCAGGCCTGTTGTTCTATTTGGCCGCGACGCTTTGCCAGCGCAGGCTGGCGCGCAAGTCGAGACAGGCGGTGACGCGTGTGCTGGACTTCGCCGTGGAAGTGGGAGTGGCACTGGATCGCATGTTTGTGGATCACCGCCAGCCCATGGAACCACTGCCCAGTCTGGGCGGCATGGGCCTCATGGATGGCCCGAATTTCAGTCAGCCGCCCGCGGAAACCTCACGCACTCCTTCCACGCAGCGTGCGATTGGAGCAGAGTGACACCGGCGTGCCTCGCGAGGTAACGCCAAGAACGCCTTCTCCGTTGCGCCACTCGCTCGCCCGCGCTTCATGCAGCACGCATGGCCGCCGCTGCCGCATTTCATGAAGTCAACTGTCCCCAATGCGGGGCGGACACTCCGGTGCGCGATCACATCGCTACCGCCTGTTCAGGCTGCGGCAC
The DNA here is from genome assembly GCA_023429545.1 of Verrucomicrobiota bacterium. Taxonomy (GTDB): domain Bacteria; phylum Verrucomicrobiota; class Verrucomicrobiia; order Verrucomicrobiales; family Verrucomicrobiaceae; genus Roseimicrobium. Next base: position 12 of record JAEYUU010000204.1, on the reverse strand, counting down.
GCTGCTTGTATC
>JAEYUU010000133.1 GCA_023429545.1 Verrucomicrobiota bacterium | reverse complement strand
GCCTCGCGTTGTACCTGCAGCGTGTCTCCGTGAGGAATGCGGATGTGCGTTTCACCTACGGGTACCAGCGCTTTTCCTCGCTGGGCGCACTCATCTCCGGCGTGCTCCTCTCCGTGGGGGTGGGATTCATGGGCTGGCAGGCCGTGCATCGCCTGGGGAATCCGGAGCCCGTGCATGCGCCCGGCATGATGGTTCTGGCGGTCGTGGGAGTGCTATTCAACGGACTCGCCGCATGGAAGCTGCGCCACAGTCATTCGCTGAATGAGAAGGTCGCGGGCTGGCACCTGGTGGAGGACACTTTGGGGTGGATTGCCGTGCTCATCGGCAGCGGCATCATGAGCGTGTGGGATGTGCCCATCATCGACCCGCTGCTCTCACTGGGCATTTCATGCTTCATCCTGTGGAATGTGATCCGCAATCTCCGTCAGGTGGCCATGGTCTTCCTGCAGCGCGCGCCTGACGGATTCAATGTGGCCGACTTCGAGCGCCGCCTGTGCTCCTTCCCCGGAGTGTTGAGCGCGCACCACACCCAGACATGGACGGTCGATGGCGAGCATCATGTGCTCTCCACTCATCTCGTCCTCCAGCCCGGCAGCTCGCGCGAACAGATCATGGAGGCGAAGCGGCAGGTGCACTGCCTGCTGAAGGAGCAGGACTTTCAGCACATCACCGTGGATGTGGAACTCGAAGGCGAAGTATGCACGGCGGATGCCTGTGCGTGACGGGCATGCGAGCGTCTCATGTGAGATGATGAGGAACGCAAAGCCGCGAAGCACGGTGCCGGCGAATTCAAACGCTTAGTGGCTCGTTTTTGGCTGCCATTCACTCTTCTGCTGGCTCTCAGATAGGCCCAGTTCAGGATGAGCGGGATCATAAGTCCATTTTAGATCGATGGCTTCGAAGCTGGGCTGCTGACCTTCTCGCTGCCGAAGTCCCCCGGTGGACCATGTCAGCTTATGGTTTACCCATGCGATCGACCATCCATCGCGGTTTCGAAAACAAGACTCGTAAAGGCCCTCTTGGCTGGAAACGACTTTCCCGTCAACGATGTGCAGCCAACGAATGAAGCTCTCGATCCCAGCGCCGCAGTGGCCATTCTTGGGAGGCCATCCCCGGCTCATCTCCGATGATCCATAAACGATAAAGTAATTGTTCCCGCGCCGATGCACGGCGTGCAACGTCTCATGGAAGGAATGGGAATCGATCATCTCGCGCAACTCAGTCCGGCGTCCCTGGTCCGTGAGGATGATGGAAGTGCCGACAAACTGTACTTTTGGCTGGCCCAGAACGGGACCAGCAATGGCAAGCGCGAAAGCAACACCCAGAAAAGCATATCTCATAGCGTACTTTTGTTTCCGCGAGTTTATCCCGTGCAGCAGTGCGATTACAGCCCCGGAGGATGCCGCTGCACGGCACCCTTGGTGGGGCGGCCGCGGGTACTCCATTGTGGGCCTTCGCCCTCGCCATTGTAGCCGGTGTCGAGTCGCAGTCCCGCGATCACGGTGAAGACGTGCCCACGGCGAGGGTAGAGGGTGATCCACTTGCCCGCGCCGGACTTGCCGTAGCTGCGGAATTCGCCGCTGGAGATGGGCGCTCTCAGCAGCCCGGCGTGGTGCAGCACATAGGAGGCGGTGCCGGAGCAGTCATAGCCGATGTCCTCCACCCGGCGATGCCCGCCGCCGTAGATGTAGGGCTTTCCGATGAGGCGGTTGCCGGCGGCGATGGCGCGTTTCACCTCTTCAGGGGCATTTCTGGGCGCGCGCGCGTAGCGTCCCTCCAGCACGGCTGTCTTGCCCTCCACATACTTGTACGCGTAGTTCTTGGGCGCGGAGGAACACTGCGCCAGCAGAAGGGCGGACAGGCACACGAGGAGGTGAGAAAGGCGGCGGAACACGGAATGATTAAGATATCTTAACAGAGTGGATCTCGTACTGCCAGAAGGAATCCGGCAAAGAGCGGAATGGAATCCCTGAACCCTCCCCGCGCCCTGTGCAAGTCTCGGTATGTCACCTTTCGCCTTTCGCTCGCAGCATCCGTGCTACCTTGGGCGGCACATTCCATCATGCGCATCGCTGAGACATTCTTTTCCGTGCAGGGGGAGGGGAGGCTGGCCGGAGTACCGTCCGTCTTCATCCGCACCTCCGGCTGTAACCTGCGCTGCCACTGGTGTGATACACCCTATGCCTCCTGGACGCCCGAGGGGCGGGAGGTGGACATTGCGGACCTCATGAAGGAGGTGGAGCGCCATCCGGCGAGGTTCGTGGTGGTGACCGGGGGCGAGCCGATGATTGCCAGGGGCATGCCGGAACTGCTCGCCGCCCTGCGCGCCGCTGGGAAGCACATTACGATTGAGACTGCGGGGACAGTTCCTCCAGATGGCGTGCCGTGCGATCTCGCTTCGCTGAGTCCGAAGCTGCATCATTCCACGCCAGGCGTCGAGCAGGCGGGGCAGGCCTGGCATGACCGCCATGAGGAGACTCGCTGGCAGCCGGAGGTGGTGCGCGCGTGGTGTGAGCAGTATGAGCACCAGCTCAAGTTTGTGGTCAGCAGCGAGGAAGATTGCGCGGAGGTCGAAGGGATGCTCGCGGAGGCGAAGGTGAATACTGCACCCGAGAACATCCTGCTCATGCCGGAGGGCAAGACCGTGGAAGGCCTGCACGCCTCCGCCTTGAAAGTGGTGGAGTGGTGCAAGCAACGCGGCTGGCGCTACTGCCCTCGCATTCACGTGGACCTGTATGGGAACACGCGGGGGACATGAGGTCAGAGAAACTCTTCTGTGTAGAATCCCACGACACTCGAGCTCCTTCCCATCAACGACGAAGGGCAGACCCTGCGGCCTGCCCTTCGGAGTAAATGGTATTCGTTAGCCGGTGGTGACACTTACGAACCCGATGCCTTGCGGGCGTCGCTCGTGTTCGCGGTCTGGGCAGGGCGGGAGGAAAGCTGGATCAGGTCGCGCAGTACGTGCAGCGTTTCCAGTTTCGCGGGGTCCATGCCGTAGGGAAACTGCTTCAGGTCAGCCACGCCGTCCTCGTCCTCTTCGCTTTCTGCCACGCGCATACCGGTGGCCTGCTCTTTGGTGAAGGCGGATTCCTTCACGAGTTCCGGCTTGTCCACGTTGTCCAGCGTCAGGCGATACTGGTCAAAGCCAGCCTTGGCGGCCTTGGCCAGGTCATCCAGACGAGCCTTGCGCTCCACCTTGCGGGCTTCAACACGGGTACGATTTTCATCGAGCTCGGTTTGGCGCTCCTTCTCATTGAGACTGATTGTGTTGCGATCGATGCGCTCCTTGAGACGGGTGGTGTCCTCCAGGACGTATTGGAATTCAGGGTTCGCGGCGATGCGCGTCTCCACGCGGCTGCGAACCTCATTGAGCGGAAGCGGGGTCTTGGTGGCGTAGGTGAAGGTGCGTGCCGGGATCGTGTCGTACGGCATGGCGTTCGGCAGGGAGTCTTCGCCGATTTCCATCACGTCCCGCAGGGAGGGGAGCTGGACGTCGGGAATCACTCCCTTGAGCTGGGTGGAGCCGCCCGCGATGCGGTAGAATTTCTGGATGGTCACCTTCAGCGCGCCAGCACGGCTCTTGTCGCTGAAGAAGGGCATGTAACGCTCCACTGGCAGGATGGTCTGCACCGTGCCCTTGCCGAAGGTAGACTTCTCACCCACGATTACCGCACGGCGGTAGTCCTGCAGGGCGGCAGCAAAGATCTCGCTGGCACTGGCGCTCGCCTTGTCCGTGAGCACCACGAGCGGGCCTTCATACACGGCGCGCTCGTTCTCACAATCGCGCCAGGTGATATTGTCCCTCCAGTCCTTCGCCTGCACCACGGGACCCTTGGGAACGAAGAGACCGGTCAGCTTGATGGCCTCCTCAAGAGAGCCACCGCCGTTGCCACGCAGATCCACCACGAGGCCTTCGATCTTCTCGGCCATGAGGCGCTTCAGCAGGCGCTGCACGTCAGCGGTGCAGCTTACGGTGCCTTCTTCCATGTCCGCGTAGAAGGCGGAAAGGTTGATCCAGCCCAGCTTGCTGGACTTGCCATCGACCGGAGGGGTTTGGATGAGCTCGGCATTTGCCAGCTTTTCCTTCAGTTCCACCTCACCGCGCACGATGGAAATGACGTGGGTCTCGGAGGGATCCTCGGAGCCGCCGGGATTCACTCTCAGGCGCACTACGGTGCCGTCCTTGCCACGGATCATTTCCACGATCTTCTGCAGCTTCATGTACTTGATGTCCACCCAGTCACCGGTGCTGTTGGTGCCGTCGCCCTGACCCACGGCCAGGATGCGGTCGCCAATCTTCAGCTCACCCTGCTTGTCCGCGGGGCCACCGACCACGATGCCCTGGATTTCCGCCACGTTGTCCTTGCTGCTCAGGAGCGCGCCGATGCCCACCAGCGAGTGCTGCATGGTGATCTTGAAGTTGTCCGTTTCCTGCTGGCTCATGTACTCCGTGTGCGGGTCATAGCTGCCAGCGAGGCAGGAGAGGAAGTAGTTCACAATGTCCTCCTGCTCATTCTCCGCGAGCTGCTCCAGCAGGCGCTCGTACCGCTTCAGCACGCGCTTCTCGGGGGCTTCCTCGGGCTCATCATCCTTGGCGATCTTTGGTTTCGCTACGGGCTGCGCTTTGTCACTGGCACCGGGCTTGTCTGGTGCCTCTTCCACCTTCTCCGCCTTGGGGACGGCGGGAGCGTCTCCGCTGGCGGACTTCTTGTCCGGATTGGCGGCCTTCTCTTCGGCCTTTCGCTTTTTGGCCTCCTCACGGGCGCGGTCGGAGAGGCGCTCCGCCAAAAGGTCTCCCTCAATCAGGTCCAGCCAGAGGGTGTCCGCCGCAGCCACATCCTTGGGCCAGGGGGCCTTTTCCCGCTTCACATCGATGACCCGGGTCGAGTCGAAGGTGAATTTTTTGGTCTCCAGCGTCTTCTTGGCGAAGGCCACACGCTCCTTCACGCGCTCCTCATAGCGGTAGTAGATGTCCAGCGCCGGGCTGATGTTCCGGGTGTGGATGTGCTTGTCCAGAGTGGCGGAGTAGTCGCTGCGGAACTTGTCCACATCCTCCTGGGTGAAGTAGATGTGGCTGTAGTCCAGAAAGTTCAGGTAGGCCTCCAGCAGCTTCTTGGAGACGGACTCATCGAATTCCTGGTGGGACAGGTGATGATTCTGCAGCATGTAGGCCACGTGCATGGCCACCTGCCCGAAATTCGTTTCCGCACGGGCAGGGGTGGGAGCTGCAGTCAGGACAGTCAGCAGGGCCACCGTCGAAAAGAGCGATGAGACTTTGCGCATAGTAAGCACAGGGGTGTTTCTTGACACGGTAAAGAGGATACGCCGTTCGAGCCGGGGTAATTCGAAGGATTGTCGCTTTTCTGATTTGAAAAGTCCACCTCTTTCCCCGCTAATCCGTGCCCATGCTCAGCATCTCTACTTTCACTGGTGGCATCGCCCAGACCAATGGCTACTTGGTGAACACGCCTACGGATTCGTTCCTGGTGGACGCGCCGGACGGCATCGCGGCCTGGCTTCGGCAGCGGGGCACCCGGGTCTCCCACCTGCTTCTCACGCACCAGCATTTTGACCACGTCCTGGACGCGGCGACCGTCCAGCGGGAGCACGGGGCCAGGGTGTGGGCCTTTGCCCCTTTTTCTCGCAAGCTGACGCTGGAGTTTCTCATGGGGTTCGTCAGCGGAAGCAGCTTTGAGGTTCCCGAGTTCACCGTGGATGAGGTGCTGGAGGGCCGGGGACAGGTCGAGATTGCCGGTCTGACCTGGCAGCTCGCGCACGTGCCCGGCCATGCGGCGGACAGCGTCACCTTCTACTGTGCCGCGGAGAAACTGCTCTTCGGGGGTGATGTCCTCTTTGCCGGCGGCATCGGCCGAACGGACTTCCCGGGCGGCAGCCTGGAAACCCTGCTCCGCGGCATTCAGAAGCACCTGCTGACGCTGCCGGATGATACGCGAGTGCTGGCGGGGCACATGGAGGAGACCACCATCGGGGAGGAACGGATGGGGAATCCGTACCTGCAGTTGGAGTGAGGATGAAGACCTGGACCTGCGGCGAAAAAGGAGGCATGACCCGCCCCGACGACGGGGCCTTTCCCCTGAGACTCAGGCTTCGACGGCGGATGGCATGCGTGACACGGCCGACGATTCCAGGTGCACCTTCAGGCGTTCCAGTGCAGCGTCCACCCTGCGGTCCACGAGGTTGGTGAATGACAGCGCGGATTCCGCGAACCCTTCCGCGTTGTAGTGGAACACCGCGATCAAGTGGGTCCAGCCTGTAGGGAGGCGCTCAAAAATGACCTCCCCGGCGGCGAAGAGGCCCCGGGTGGACCGCCATCCGATGTATGAGTTGGGTTCGTACCTGACGAGCTTGGCCTCAAACTGGCGCACCCGCCCGGTCACACACAGCCTCACAGTCATGGTGTCCGCACCGGGACTTCCGTGAATCCCGCCAATGTAGGGCTGGAAGATGTGCGCCCATTCTCGGATCCTTGTGATCGCCTCGAAGACTTCTTCGAGGTGGCGATGAACGACGGTCGTAACCACGATGTTCTCCATAAGGGAAAAGGTGCCTCACACTGAATCACGTAACCAATGTGAGGATCGTAGCCGGGGCTCGAATGGACGCATGCCCTGTGGAATGAACTGGGCTGCCGGCCCGCCTTATTTGTTACGAAGGGTCATTTCCACCGTCGCGTCAGAGAAGGTCAGCGTCGTTTTCACCTTGCCCGCCCTGGGAGCGTAGTACGTGATTGAGTCGGCCTGCCTGCCGTTGAGGGTGCCCCTGGAGTGCACTTTGATGCACTGATGATAGACCCTGTCCGGCGTGGCCACGGATTCGATGGCGATGATCTCTGATTCAGCCGTGTGGCCATTCACTTCATAGCGCCATTTGCGCCCGACCTCCGGAGGAAGCGGCAATTCCATGTACTCCGGGATGCGCACCTTGGTGCTGGTACGGGTGAAGATTCCCTCCTTGGAAAGTCGGGAGTAGCTGGTCTGATTCTCCATTCCCGGGATGCCGTCAAAGTTGATGACTAGTTTCTGATATTCGTTTCCATCGATGTCGACAGCGTTCTCATTTCGAACCGTGGCGCCCCCTTCCACGGAGAGGTGGGTCCCCGCCGTCAACTTGACCGAGTAGCGCTGGCTCTCGTCACTTGTGGGGTGGAAGTAGGCCGACCCACCGGGAATCCGGTAGGCGTTCCAAATCACAAGGGCGATGAGGGCCAGGGCCAGAAGCTTTTTCATGATACCATCGTCAGGCAATCAAGATGGGCATGGGTGAGGCGAAAGCAACCACGGGATGGCGGAAACCGGGGTAAGAACGGCCTGTGGATCCGCTCAGGATGTCAAATCCGGCCTCCCCGTTCGAATTCAAATTTCCCCTGTCCATAGTGCCCGTTTCCGGCCTCTTTTCAGG
>JAEYUU010000260.1 GCA_023429545.1 Verrucomicrobiota bacterium | reverse complement strand
GCTGGATCATGCGCTCCATGGACTGCCTGGCCTGCAGTTCCTTCGCGGCGATCTGGATGTTCAGGCCTTCGATCGCCTTGTTGATCCGGGCATTGTCTGTTTCGAGCCGGGTCTCTTTATAGCTATCCGCAATGGTGTTCGCTATTTGAGCCGCCAGATCCGGATCCTCATCATAGTAGTCCAGCGTGATGAAGTCGCTCTTGATGCTGCTTTGGGCATCAAGGTTGCCGATGAGCTTTCCCGCAGCGGCCTGTTTGGTCTTGAGGTTCCACTTCTCGAGCAGACCGAGCTTTTCCACCACGCGATCCAGCGTGCGACGCTTGGTGATGATTTCGAACTGGGTCTTCAGGAAGCTGTCCGTGCTCGCCAGGTTGTCGTCCTGCAGGGCATTTCCCACCACCCGCGCGTCATCCACTTTGCGCTCGATTACCATCTCCACCCGGCCGCGGAACTTACGGGGCATGATGTAGGTCAGCACAGCCGCCACCGCGAAGATGAAGACGAATGAGGAAACAATCAGCCAAAGACGGTTCCGGATGATCTGCCAGTAATCGAGAGCGTGACGTTGTAGTTCGAGGCTGTTGGTGGTGGCCATGAGATGCAGTCCGTTTCTTGATTATCAACAGTTTCGAAAAACGTGGCTTTTATAAAATCGAATCAAAAGAGAATCCATGCATCCCGCTTGGTTAAGAGCAGGATCGTCATGGATTCATGTCCAAGTCGCTGAGGTGCTCGCACGTACTGAACCAACTGACTGATTTGAGTCGCTGACTAGAACGTGGCATTGAGGCCCACATTCACACGATGGCGGTCATAATCGCCGAAGTCGGTGTCAGAAGAAATGGTCGTGAAGGTATAGCCAGCGTCGAGGCTGAGATTGTTCCAGAAGTTGTAGCTGAGGCCCAGCGCTGCATCGATTTCGTCTTCGCTCGCGTCGCCGCTCAAACCACCTTCATACTCGCTGTGGACGTAGTGCAGGCCCGCAGTGCCGCTGAGCTTCTCCGTGAAGTGGTGCGTCGCTGTCACACCCGTGCGGTAGGAGTAGCGGGAGTCATAGTCGCCCAGCTCGGCCGCATCGAATCCAGCCTGCGCGTACCAGCGTGCCACAGTGCGGCGGCTGAGAGCGTAGGTAAGGGAGGCCTCTGCGTACGGAGCCGTCTCGCTGGTGCGGTCGCTTTCGTAGAACTCAGCACCCACGCGAAGGCTGGAGGAGAGCCGTTCGCTCCAGGCATTGTCCACGCCGGCAAGAAGGTAGTGGCTGGTGTAATCCGGGCTCGGCAGTCCAGCAGGCGAGTTTTCGTACTTCGTGATGCGGAAGCGGTACTCTCCCACCAGCTTCGTCCGGCGGCTCAGCGCATAGCTGACCTCCTGGCTGAAGATGTTGCTGATGCGGTCCTCAAACTCGCCTATGTCATCATTGTCCGTGTACTTGATGCCTTCCACAGTGTGGGACGTGGTGGAAGCGATGCGCTCGCTCCAGGCATATCCAACGGAAAGCTTGTTGTATCCGTACACAAACTGTCCGGAACGGCGGCCCGAGGACGCACCGACAGCAAAGTCAGGCTCGGAGTCGTAGGTGAAGTACAGGTTGTCCTGCACGGAGAGGCGGCGGTTGAAGTCGTGCTTGATGTTGAAAGCCACCCGCGCGCTGTAGTAGAGATCTTCGCCGCGATTGGTGTCGTCCAGGTACTGGATCACGCCAAAGTCAGCACCGACATCCCATGGAGTGGTCGGGTCATTCTCAGCGTAGAGAACGCCTATCGCACCGTTGACAAACCAAGAATCATAATCGCCAATTTCTGAGTCACTGTACTCGTAGCGATCATACCCTCCCCCGGCTCCCACAGTGAAAGTCAGTGGAACACTGTCCGTGTAATCCGGGCGCTGACCGATGGCCATCAGCCCCTGGCCGTGAGCTGACCGCGCGGTCAGGAGCACTCCGGCAAGGAGCAAAAAAAGATACGGCTTCATGGGTTGTCAGGTTGGGCTGTTGTTGCACGATGCGTTGTCTGGCACACACCTGGCTGCAAAGGTTCAGGGCATTGCAGCCTGGTTTTTTGGCAAACGCCGCCCCGGTCAGGGTTTGGGGCACGCTTGCGAGGGAGATTGGGGCTCGCCGTCTTTCGGCGGGGTGCGCTTGATTTTCTCGCAATCACAATCCTTCTGGATGGTGATGTTTCCGCCACCGCCCTGGATGAGGTACACCCCGCGGATGTCTGCCGGAGCGCGCACGTAGTCAGTACCGCCGGTCACCAGGGGTTCTTCGGGCTGGACTGCAATGACCTGCTTGACCTCCTTGCCCCCGCCAGTATTCGCAGCCACGACACTGCGGGCGCACTCTGCTATCACTTTTGAGAGGTTCGGGGCAACATTAGACGCGGTCAGCGCAATTTGGCGGGAAAGCTCAGGGTTGGCATTCGAGGCAAGAATGGCCGCTTTCACAATTTCGCAGGCGCATCCCTCATTCGCGATCATCGCATCCTCAACAATGATAAGGACGCGGCTCGGGGTGGCCTCTACGGCGGCGCGCACGTCCGCTGCAGCTTTGTCGCAGGTGGGGGCTCCGCTGGCGGAGACACCACCGAGAAGGCCCGCCGCAAGTACGGCGAGAACGGATGAGTGCAGGTGTGTGGTCATATCTTGCTGGGATTGAGGCCCCGGTTTCCCAGAGCTTTGGAGCGGGCAACGGGAATCGAACCCGTCTGACCAGCTTGGAAGGCTGGAGCATTACCACTATGCTATGCCCGCAATTGTAAGAATTTGCCCTCTAGAAACAATAAATTCAAGATAATTTTTAGAAATTATCTAAATATCGGTAAAAGAGCGCTAAACCTTGAAGATCCATCCCAGCAAGAATTTTTGAAAAACGAACCTTCTCAGGACCACGATTCAATCACTTCATCATCGTTTTGCAAGCATCTATTTTTTTATCCATGCAGTTCCATGAATGGATATTTATGACACTTCGTCTCATTACGTTTCTCTTCTCAATTATGACTTCCAACGCTCATCAGATTTTGTTAAGTTTTTCACATCGCTTCACCCCGATCCTCCCATGAACTCACGACTCATCACTCAGCTCTGTCTCGTCGGATTCTTCATTCTCGCGGTCCTCTGGGTGCTGGGGAGATGGGGCAGTGAGGAATGGGAGGCGAACCCCATGTATCCCCTTCTTTCCATCATCGTGCTCGCCTCTGTGGGAGGGATTTTTTTCGTGATGGTACTTTTGCCAAAACTCGGCGATGCGGTTGGCACAGTCATGTATTCCTCCGGTGAGGAGATCACCGCTGATAGCGGCGTGCGTGCTGCCGCCTGCATGGCCAAGGGCGACTACGAAGGTGCCATCGACGAATACAAAAAGGCGATCGCGGAGAAGCCTGGAGATCCATTCCCCATTTCTGAAATTTCCAAGATCTACTCCGACAAGCTCAAGGATCCCAAACGCGCGCTGACCTATCTCCAGGCACACCTCGAATCGCATGAATGGTCAGAAGACAATGCCGCCTTCCTCATGTTCCGCATCGTGGACGTACACATGCATGAGCACGACCTGGAAGATGCCAAGCACATTCTCGAGCAGGTCGTGGGCAACTTCCCCGGCACACGCCACGCTGCCAACGCAAAGCACCGCATCAATGAACTGGAGCAGATCCAGTTCAAGGAACTGCAGGCACAGCGCGCCAGACAAAGCTCCCAGGGTCTCGCCTGATTTTTCCGTCGAGCATGGACTGGCGGGAGAAGCTCATGGCGAGACCACTCGCGCTGCTCTCTCTCGCGGCAGTCGCGGGCATCTGGCTGGTGGAGTCCCTTCCTTCACCAGGAGCCTGGTTCTGGCTGCTGCCCGTGATTGTCATCACCTGCACATCGCAGCTTCTACGCACCAAACATTTTCTGTGGGCCCTGCTCATGTCAGCCGCGGCCTTTGCATCGTGGCATCACGTCACCCTGGAATCCACGCGCGATCATCCAGTGCGCAGCATCCTCGCGGTGCCAGGCGCCACGATGGATGTGCAGGCGGAAGGCGTGGTGCACAGGCCGTTGCGGAGTGATCTTCCCGGCGCGCATCCGTGGGAGGCATTGTTCATCGCTGATCGGATCACCTGCGCCCCGCTGGGAGCAGCGTTCGACGGTGCCACGCCGCTGCGGCTCCTCACCGGCAACAACCAGCCGCTGAAACCGGGCCGCTACCGCATCACCGGAAGGATGCGCCTGCCACCCCTGCCCGACAATCCGGGTGAGTTTGACAGGAGGGCCTATGATCTCCGCCTCGGCCTGACGGCCCAATTGCGAGCCTCTGAAATCACCCTGCTGCGGGAGGATGCTCTCCAAATC
>JAEYUU010000035.1 GCA_023429545.1 Verrucomicrobiota bacterium | reverse complement strand
CGGTAACCCATGTACCTCGCGAGTCTCTTCGCGAGTTTGCTTTCCGAAATACACTCGCGAAGCACGTTTTTGGATCAATGCATCGCGTCGCCATGCCATTGCGTTTCTCATCTCGACACCCAGGCATCACCATCATCATGCTGGCACTTGCAGCGTTGGCAGGATGGCTCATCGTGCGCGGCTTCATGGATCGAGCACCCGAGCCGCACCTGCCTGAACGCTTCGCGGCGGATCTTCCCCCGGACTGCCGGCAGATCATGCTCGTGGTCTCGCCGCACCAGAGTTCGGTGCCAGCACAACTCTGGCTCATGGAGCGGGAGGATGCCGCGCACGAGTGGCAGGTTTATCGTGGCCCGATGGAAGTCACGCTCGGGCGAGGTGGCCTCGCGTGGGGAATAGGCGAGCACCGCAGTGCGCCACCGGAGGGCTTCCCCATCAAGTTCGAAGGGGACGGCTGCAGTCCCGCGGGCATCTTCCGCATTCCCTTTGCCTTTGGTCTCGCGACGTTGGAAGAGGCGGCCCACCTGCGTCTGCCCTACACGTTTCTCACGCCGGACATCTTTGGCGTGGAGGATCCAGGCTCGCGCTACTACAACCAGGTTGTGGATGTCACGAAGGTCCAGCGCGACTGGAGCGATGAGGAGCACGATCCCATGAGCCGCCGCACCTCGCTGTATCGCTGGGGCGCTTTCGTCGCGCACAATCCGGAGTGCATTCCCGGCGCGGGCTCATGTATTTTCCTTCATCGCTGGCCTGGGCGCGGTGAACCCACTGCGGGCTGCACCGGTATGGCTGAGCAGGAGCTTGCCGAGGTGCTCTCGTGGTTGGATGCGGCCCTTGAGCCGCGCCTGGTGCAATGCATCGAGGCCTGGTGAGAGCGTGCGCCCTAGATCTCCCCGCGGCTTGGCCGGGGATGACCTGTCAGCAAATCATACGTCACCTCTGCCACCGAACCGCGCAGGTCGAAGGTCTGTCCATCCGCCATGGCAATGGAGAGCGTGAACACATCATCCTCGGAGGCAGGATTGCTGAACTCAATGTCGTCGCCTCCGCCGTCTTCGGTCGGCGCGGGCGCGTATCCCGCCGTCAGCGAGACAATCTGCGAGCTCTGGAGATAGACATGCGGATTGCCGTCGATGGAAATGGGAATGAACTCGGCCATGGGAGGGAAGGAAGCGTGTGGTGAAATCCAGCCATACCCGTTCACCGCCCGCGACGCAAGCCTGGAAGATCCCTCCGCTACTTTAGCTCTCGCGCCCACTCGTCCTCCTTGAACCCCACCAAGTGCACCCCGCGATCCGTGTCCAGGGCAAAGGGTCGCTTCACGAGATTGCCGTTTGCAGACAGCAGCTTCAGCGCCTCGGCTTCGCTCATGCCCGCGATTTTGTCCTTGATGCCCATGGCGCGGTAGTCCAAGCCGGAGGTATTGACGAGCGCCTTGATGCCGCCGCGCGCTTTGAGCATGGCCTTCAGTTCGGCACCAGTCGGCGGAGTCTCCCGGATGGGTTTCTCTTCAAAAGCGATGCCTTTCGCCTTCAGCCACTTGGTGGCCGCCTTGCACGTGGAGCATCCCTGGTAGGAGTAGACTTTGAGCATGCCTCATTCTTGATCCATGCACCCGGTGGCTCAAGCAGGACGTGTGGCAAGTGTGCCGCCTACTCAGAAGAATGGATGCTCCAGACCGTACATGTGAGACCTCCTCATACTCATGAAAAGACTTTTGCTTCCACTGCTTGGCATTTGCATTGCGGGTGCCTTGCGCGCGGCTTCTCCAGTGTCGGATAGTGCCTCGCAGCAGACCCATGGGCATTCGGCGTATCCGCTCGTGCCACGCCTCACGCAGGAGGAATACGAAGGGACGCTGCAACATTGGCGGGCAAAGTATCCGGGCACGTTCACCTTCCAGAAGCGGGGCGAGTCACCCGAGGGCTTCGCCATATTCCTGGCCAGGGTCACAGACCCGACCGTGCCGGATGCTGACAAGCAGGTGTGCCTGGTCACCGCACTGCATTCCGGTCCCGAGCATAGCGGCACCACTGCCTGCCTCGCTCTCATGGAGTGGCTGCTCGGAGATTCGCCGGAGGCCGCAGAGACACGCCGCCGCCAGATCGTGCTTTTCATGCCTGTCTTGAATCCCATGGCGTTGTTCCACACAGATCGCTTCCGTAATTCGAAGGGAGTGGACCCTTACACGTCTCTTGGTCCGCTGGGGAAGGTGCTGGATCTGCGAAAGCTTGTGCTCAAGAACGCCGAATCGGCGCCGGAGATCGGCGCCCTTCTCTCCGTGATGGATGAATACCAACCCGAGGTTCATGCCGATCTGCATGGCATCGGTCTGCAGGAATATGCGCCCGAGCAGCTCGGTTCCCGACGGATCTACCAGGGCCAGATGATGACGGAGGTGACCGGCTCAGCCTATTCGAATTTCACGCTCCGGCCCTGGGACTGGCGGGTCACCGAGGCGATGATCGCGGCGGGTCGCGAGGCAGGCTTTCCCTCGGACCGATTCGAGGCGGATGCACAACGCTCTTTTTCTGGGCCGGAGCTTTCGGCACATGCAGGCAGGCTGTGGAGCGGGCAGCCGCTCTTTTATACGGCGCAGTATGGCTACCTCAAGTATCACACCATGACGCTGGCGCTTGAGGTCGCGTGGGAGGAGAGCGCCGTGGCACGCATGCGCGGGCTGCTGAAACTTGGCAATGGAACGTGGGAGGACGAGCGTGCATCTGGCTATCCCGTGGGGCGCATGAAACCGCTGCTGGGGCGCTACATTACGACATGGGGGCGCAATGCCGCGGAGCGTCGTGCCAGCCGCGCGGAACTCTGGCCCGCGCAGGAGCAGGCTGGCATGGGCTTCCTGTATCCGGAGACATGGGGACGTGCCACGCTCGTCTGCGCCACGTCGCCGGAGGCCAGGCAGTCGTTGCAGGGTGATCTCAAGACCCTGCCGGCACGAATCGCGCCTCTCATAGGAAAGGAACAGGCGGCCGCGCTGGAGACGTTCCTCATGAGCGGGCCTGAGATAAAGCTCGCCCTCGATGCCACCATGACCAGGCAACATTCCGAGCCGGCTCCAACGCTGAAGCACGGCATTGGCTTCCGTCTGCGCCTTCCTACCTTGAAACCGGGCCAGCTTGATGTCAGGCTGAATGGCATCGCCCTTCAAGAGGGTGGGGAAGACGGCTACGAAGCCTGGCAAGCGGATGGCTGGACGCAGGTGCAGCTCCATGTCCCACCTGCAAAGTCGGCGGTGACAAACCTCTACTTCATCACCTGTGCCTACCAAGCCGAGGAGAAGAGGGTTACCGGCTGGTTGCCTCCGAAGGAGGTACGCAGCAGCTTGAAAAGCGAACTCTCGCATACACTTCTTCCAACGCGGGCTGACGTGCCCTACGGCACGCATTTTCGCCAGACGCTGGATCTGTGGCAGGCTCGTCCGGGCAAGCCCGCGCCTCTGGTACTTTACATTCATGGGGGCGGATGGAATGCGGGAGACAAAAGTGACATCCACCGTCACCTCGACGTGAAACGCCTGCTCGATGCCGGAATCTCCACGGCTTCGGTAAACTATCGATTCATTCGTGATGCCCAGGGGGAAGGCATGCACCCTCCAGTGGAGTGGCCGCTGCATGATACTGCCCGGGCTCTTCAGCTTCTAAGAAGCAGGGCAGGAGAGTGGGGACTCGATCCACAGCGCATGGGGGCCACGGGCGTTTCCGCAGGCGGTTGCACCGCCTTGTGG
>JAEYUU010000754.1 GCA_023429545.1 Verrucomicrobiota bacterium | reverse complement strand
TCACTGCGCCCCGCTTTAGCCGGCGCGATGGCGCGACGAGAAACCAGCCGTGCAGCGGGAGGGCCTCATGCCAGTCGAGCGCAGGGAAGGGGGGCGTCATGGGGGTAAGAAGACCATCCCCAGTGCGCATGAATTCGTCAACCGGATGCGGCGTGAACCGCATGCCGGACCGAGCTCCCCCCTTACGCTACGCGTTCCAGAAGCCAGGGGAGAACTTCGCTGATCTTCAGGCGATGCTGGGCATTGCTGTCACGTTCGCGGACGGTCACGGTGTCCTTCAATTCCTCGCCTTTTTCGCCGAGGGTCTCGAAGTCGATGGTCACGCCAAAGGGGGTGCCCGCCTCATCCTGCCGGGCGTAGCGGCGGCCGATGGCGGCGGTTTCGTCGTAGAAGCAGTTCATGTGCTTCTTGAGGAGGTCATAGACTTCACGGGCTTTCGCGACGAGTTCCGGCTTGTTCTTGAGCAGCGGGAAGACGCCCACTTTGACGGGAGCGATTCTCGGATGCAGGCGCATCACCGTGCGGACCTCCACCTTGCCATTCACGTCGGCCTTTTCTTCTTCACAGAAGGCATTCGCCAGCACGGCGAGCGCGAGGCGATCGAGGCCGGCGGAGGGTTCGATGACGTGCGGAACGTAGAAGCCCTTGAAGAGACGGTCGAACCATGTGCGCACTTCCGCTTCGGTGAGCGGTGTGCCCTTGGTCCTGGCCTGCTCGGTGGAAATGCGCTTCTGGATCATCGCCTCCTTCTGTTCGTCCGTGAGCTTCGAGGTGGCGCCCTTCAGTTCATCATCGAAGTACTCCTGCGGCTTGCCGCTGTGTTTCTGGTGCTGGCTGAGGTCAAACTCACCGCGCGCGGCGATGCCTTCGAGCTCGTCGGTGCCGAAGGGGAACTTGAAGAGAATGTCGGTGCAGGCGCGAGCGTAGTGCGCGAGATCGTCCGGCGTCTGCACATGGTAGTCGAGCACGTCCGGGCCGAGGCCGATGGAATTGTAGTACGCAACGCGCTGCGCCACCCAGTAGCGGTGCCACATGTCCCAGCCCCAGTTGGGCTGCGGTGTGGAGAGATCGGCGCCTTCGCTCCAGGGCTGCACAGGTGCTCCGGTGAGGATCTCCACGGCTTCATCCGGCTTGATGAAGAACTCCAGTTCCATCTGCTCAAACTCACGCGAGCGGAAGGTGAAGTTCTTCGGGGTCACCTCGTTGCGGAAGGCCTTGCCGATCTGGCAGATGCCGAAGGGCACCTTCACACGCGAGCTGTCCACCACATTGCGGAACTGCGCGAAGATGGCCTGCGCCGTTTCCGGGCGAAGATACGCCACGTCCGCATCCGTGGCCGTCGGGCCGACGAAGGTGCGGAACATGAGGTTGAAGGGGCGCGGCTCGGTAAGCTGAGCGCCATTCTCGGGATTGAAGCCGCGGGAGTTCTCCACCTTCTCACCTGTCTCGCCGCCGGTGGGCTGCGGATCCTTCACGCCGCGCTGCTCATAGAAGAGCTTCGCGATCTTTAACGCGGACTCGCGCGGCTTGCCCTGCGGGGCGAGCACGGCGAAGGCGGCATCGCTCTTGGTGTCTTCCGCGCCGGTGGCTCCAGTGAACCGGTAGACCATGCCGCTCTGCGGGTCCACATGGTCCGAGCGGAAACGCTTCTTCGTCAGAAGGCAGTCGCTCATGGGGTCGCTGAAGGTATCCACGTGACCGCTCGCCTTCCAGATATTGGGATGCATGATAATGGTGGCGTCGAGGCCGACCACATCTTCACGTTCGCGAGTCATGGCCTTCCACCAGGTGTCGCGCAGGTTGCGCTTGAGTTCGGTGCCGAGCGGGCCGTAGTCCCAGAAGCCAGCGATCCCGCCGTAGATCTCGCTCGATTGGTAGATGAAGCCACGGCGTTTGCAGAGGCTCACGAGTTTTTCCATGGAGGCGGTATCTTTCTTGTCGGCGGACATGAGTAGGGAGGGGTGGTCAGAGGGGCGCACAAAGACGCACGGATGCCGGAATCCGCAAGTGGCAGGTGGAGGTGGGGTGGCCTCGGAAGTCCAGGGAGGCGGCGCCTCGGAGACCTACCTCGGGAGGGCGTTCACCGGCGGTAGCGGGCCGGGGAGAATGTCCACGCGTGCGCCCTTGCCTACCACATCATGCAGCCAGATGACGTCCCGCGAGGCCATGCGCACGCAGCCGTAGCTGGCCGGCGTGCCAAGCGTGCGCTCCTCCGGGGTTCCGTGAATGTAGATATACCGGCCGTGAGCGCGGGCGTTCTGCGGTTCCATGCCCTTCAGCCAGAGGATGCGGCTCACGATGGGGTCGCGGCCCGGCGCGTTGACCGCCACGATTTCGCCCGTGAATCTACGATCCTTCAGCCGTGCGCCGGCCGGAAGACCGTCGCCGAATTTCTTGTCGATTTAAAACCGACCCAGAGGAGTGAAATTCGAGCCGGGATGGTCACCGAGGCCGAACTTGGAGGTGCTCACCGGGAACACCGCGATGGGTTGTCCCTCGCGGAAGCAGGCCATGCGCTGCTGGGACACGCTCACGATCATGCGGTGCTTCGTATCCGCGCACTGCGTCAGGAGCAGCGCGGTGAGCAGGCACGCGGAAAATGCAAGCGGACGGTGAAGAAAATTCATCGCGGCAATATGCCAGTGAAACAGAAGTTCTCCAGCCTTCCATTTGCATCATGCGGCATTGCGGCCATCCATGAATGCATGAGCAGCATCATCAATCTGGGTCTCATCCAGACGCATGCCACGGATGACAAGGCGGACAACCTCCGCCGCCACATTGCGTTGATCCGCGATGCCGCCAAACGCGGCGCGCACGTCGTGTGTCTGCAGGAGCTTTTCCTCACACCCTACTTCTGCAAGCGCGAGGACACTGCGCTTTTCGATCTCGCGGAGGCCATTCCCGGCGATACCACCAGGCAGCTTGGCGATCTTGCGCGTGAGCTTGGCGTGGTGATCATCGCTTCGCTCTTCGAGAAGCGTGCCGTCGGCCTGTACCACAA
>JAEYUU010000651.1 GCA_023429545.1 Verrucomicrobiota bacterium | reverse complement strand
ATGTAGAGATATGCTTGCACATTGCTGCTGCCCGCACGTGCCGGTCCCTGGCCATCTCCGTCAAAGGGATGGCCCAGGACCGCACGACTGAACAGGCCCAGCAGCAGACAGAGGGCAATGCATGCCTGGCGATGACTCACGCGAGCGTCCAAGGTTTCCGGTACTCGCGCTTCAGCATGCCGTTCGCCTCGGCATCATCTCCAAAGTTTTCCGCCTTCGGATCCCACTTCATGCTCGTGCGTCCCAAACGCAGGGCGATGTTCCCCATGTGCGAGATGCTGATGGTGCGGTGCGCCGCCTCAATCGGAGCGACCACCGGCTTCCCGGAGTACACGCAGTCGAGGAAGTTGTCCGTGTGATCCTTGCTCTCGTAGAGGTGGATCTCTTCGGGGCGGATCTTGTCCGACAGGATTTCACGCGAGCTCGCCTGAAGTTTGCCTCGGTTCACCCAGATCCATTTGCCATTCTCACCTTCAAAGAAGATGCCGGAGTGACTGAACTTCGCCGGATCCTTTTGCAGCGCTGCCACCTCAGGCATCATCTTCTCCGACTCATCCGCGATGACGTAGGTGAGCCCGTCAGCAAACACTGCCTCGTAATGGAAGGCGGTGGCGGTGTTGTAGAGCGCATCCTTGGCCGGCATTTCACCCTTGATGTTCTTAAGTTCCACCGGACCGGTGTTTTCACGATCCATCCCCCACTGGGCGATGTCGATATGATGAGCTCCAAAATCGGTAATCATCCCGCCGGAGAAGTTGAAGTTGTGCCTCCAGTTCAATGGCAGCAGGGCGGGTCGATAATCCATGTGCGAGGCCGGTCCAAGCCACATGTCGTAATCGAATTCCGCAGGAGGCGCTTCGGGTGCAGTGCGATTGCCCCATTTGTTCCAGTCCTTGTGCCCCCCCGGAAGGCCAATGCGCACGCGCTTCACCTTGCCGATGCGACCGTTGCGCACAAACTCGCACGCCATGCGGAAGTACACATCGCTGCGCTGCTGGCTACCCGTCTGCCAGGTGACGCCGGCCTTGTTTACCTCCTCCACCATCTGGCGGCCTTCGCCAATGGTAAGCGAGAGCGGCTTCTGGCCGTAAAGGTGGATGCCCTTGCGCGCACACACGACGGTCTGGTAGCAGTGCCAGTGATCCGGTGTGCAGATTTGCACGGCATCCAGATCCTCCTTTTCCATCATCTCACGAAAGTCGGCATAGGCAGTGCAGCTCTTGGAGGCTTTCTTCGCAAAGGTGGAATAGTGCTTGTCGATGATGCCCTTGCCGATCTCGCGGCCACCTTTCATCTCACCGCTGTAGCCGTAGTTCGTGCCTTCCTTCACTGGGTCCGCCACGGCAATGACCTGGCACTTCTCATTGTTGAGGAAATTGCCCGTCCAGTGGGTGGCAATAGTGCCCCATCCGAACACGCCTACGTTGATGCGCTCCGAGGGTGCCGGTCTCCCCTTCCCCAGTGCCGTGGCGGGAATGATGGTGGGGAATCCCAGTGCAGCGACGGATTGCGCGAGGAAACGACGGCGGGACGTGCGCGGTGCGGAAGCAGAAGCAGTGTTCATGGAAGTAGCCGAGTCTAGCGGCGCACTCCCACGGGGAGCAAGGGAAATGCGAAAAGACAAAGTATCGCGGGCGAGATTTTGCGTACCTGCCTAACCAACTGCGCGCGGCAGTTCCAGCACAAAGCTCGCTCCCGTGCCCTCGGGCCCCTTTTCCAGGCTCAACCGGCCACCCAGTGCCTTGCTCAGCCGTTCGCACAACGCAAGGCCCAGGCCCACACCCGGAGCTGAATGCGCTGCTTTGTCCGCGCTTTTGTGAAAGGGCCGGAACACTCTTCTCCGCTCCTGTGGCGCGATGCCAGCGCCGTGGTCGCGCACACGGAGCATGGCTAGCGGTCCCCGAGTCGAAGCCTGTACGTGAATCGTCTTGTCCGCCGCGCGTGGGGCCGCGTATTTGCAGGCATTGTCCACGAGGTTGAAGAGGATCTGCTCCAGCGCGGACACGTCCACGCGCAGCAGGACCTTGCGTTCCTCCTCGCTCGCATCCACGACGATCTCCATGCCCGCCTGCTCAGCACGCTGTTGCAGCCGTGGCAGCACGCGATCCAGCACCTCGCCGATGCTCACACTCTCCACTTGGGCTCGTGCGCTGCCGCGCTCGATGCGCGCATAGGCGAGCACATTTTCCACCAGGTGGCTGAGACGTCCGGCCTCCGCCTCCAGGGTGCCGAGATAGTTCTTCTTCTGAGACTCATCCTGCACCATCCCACTCGCCAGCATCTCAGAGTACAGCCGGAACGTGGTGAGTGGCGTGCGCAACTCATGCGTCACCGCGGAAACGAAGGCCGCGCGCCGCTCACTGAGCGACACCGTGCCGAACAACACCGCACCCACGGCCACCGCGGCCAGCCCCATGCACAGCCAGGCCACGGCCAGTGAGGAGCGCATCGGCGTCCAGAAAGGAACAGGCGCCACGGCGAAGGGACCAGTCGCCAGACGCACTGGGAGCGAAGCCAGGCGCAAGGGATCATCCTGTACCGGCTCACCTGGAAGGGCATTGGGTGCGGGGTCCAATGCGGCCTGAGGAAACAAATCCCGCACCTGGGCCAGCCACTGCTCGCGCAACTTTGGCCAGTCAAGCCAGACACCCTGCAGCACGCGGGCGCCATCCAACGAAGCTTCGCGGGTCAGTAACAGCGCATCCTCAATCCAGAATCCCTGAAGCGGCTTCGCGGTGGCGACGGGAGGAAGTGATGGGGTCGACGCAGGAGTGATGGGAGCGGGAGAAGACGCCGGCGCAATTGCAATGTTCCCGGCTGCCACATTCATCCCAGAGGCTGGAGTCACGGTGACGGTCGGCGATGACTGCGGTCGCTCGTCCGGAAACGCCGGCTGGTTTGCCTTGCTGAGTGCTGTCTTGAGCTCAGTCCTGCTGCGTGCATCCAGATCTGCCTGGACCCTTTCCTGTGGTTGTGAGGGCATCGGCCCGTTGAGCGGCGATGCTTCCGCCTGCTTGTCTTCGCGTTGAGCTTTCTGGCCGCTGGCCATGGAGGACTTGTCGTCGTAAGCGGACACTGGTGCCGGGGCCTTCTCTTTCCACCCGTCCCCTTTTGCAGGACTCCTGGAGGAGGAAGACGCGGAGTACGACCCCTTTTGCCCGGAAGTGATCGCATCATTTTTGGAAACCCCGGTCTTCCCCTTCATTTGTATCTGCTGGGGAAGCGTCTCCATCTTCTGGGACTCCACCGCGCTCTTGCGGAGGGTGTTTTCATATGAGTTGGATGCGATCTGGCCCTGCAGATACACATCCTTGCCGGCGAAATCATTTCCCAGAGGAATTGTCTGGGCCGCACCTGGCTTTGCTGGCGTCGTGGATGTGATGGGCGCCGCAGGCGGTGGCGCTGGGGCCGGGGGAACGGCGTTCCACGCACACAACATCTGCCCATTGGTGATGGCGTCCTGCCAATCCCTGGTGAGCTCATCGAGCATGCCTTCCCGCTGAGACACGTGAGGCAATCCCACACGGGCACCATTTCCAGGCTTCGCCAGCAGCGTGCGCAGCTTTTCCAGCCGCGATTCGGAGCTCTGGATATCCCCTGGATTCAGATAGTTCTGCAGCGCCAGCGTACGAGCATTGCCAAACGGCACCTGGGGCGAGGTGGCACGCCCCTGTCCATCGAGTTGGAAATGCAGCATCACCAGATCCGGTGGGACTCCCAGCAGGGGCGACGGCGTGAGCACTTCGCCCTTCTTCACCTCGGTATTGTCCTTGTTAAAAAAACCTTCAGGCGCGTGAAACGCCCGGAATGCCTCCGGCGGACGCGCATTCTCGCGGATGACCAGCGTGCTGGCCTGGAAGTCCAACCGCCACAGGGCGAGCCGCACGCGCTCCAATTTGGCGGCCTCGTGCGCGGTGGTCTGACGCTCCCGCTCGAGACTTAGTGTGTGCCAGGTGACCCAGCTCATCGCGCTCAACAGCAGGGCCAAGCAGCCGAGAAACACCAGCCAGATGTGGACGGGACGATTCATGCCTTCACTTCCGCTCCATGCACCGCGGGAGCTTCTCCTTCAAAACGATACCCCTTGCCCCGCACGGTCACGATGACCACGGGAGCAGCGGCATCGTCCCGCAACTTCTGACGCAGATTGGCGATATGCATGTCCACCGTGCGGGTCTCGGTATGATTGGGTGTGATTCGCCACACATGCTGGAGCAACTCATCCCGAGAGACCACCCGCCCGCGATTCTGCGAAAAGTAGCGCAGAAGGTCCCGCTCCCGGTCGGAGAGCTCCGTGCGGGTGCCATCCGCATAGCGCAGCTCGCCCGTAGAAAAATCAGCTGTCCCGCAAGGAAGGCTGGCCTTTTCCTGCACCGGCAGGCGCTCCGGTGCGCGCCGCAACACCGCATCCACCCTAGCCAGCAGCTCCCGCACGCTGAAGGGCTTCACCACATAGTCATCCGCACCCAGGCGAAGGCCGCGCACACGGTCATTTTCTTCACCCCGCGCTGAGAGGATGATCACCGGTGTCCCCGGTCGCTCGGTGCGGAGGGCCTTGAGAATATCAAACCCGCTGGCATGCGGCAGTACCAGATCCAGCAGCATGAGGTCAAAGGTGGCCGTCAGCGCCAGACGCACGCCCTCCCTGCCATCTGCCGCCGTCAGCGTGGTGTAGCCCGCG
>JAEYUU010000641.1 GCA_023429545.1 Verrucomicrobiota bacterium | reverse complement strand
CACGCGCTCTCCATCGTGGATGAGTCCAACCTCTTCTATCCGGACGGCCAGATCTGGGATGAGGATTATGAATACACTGCCTTCCGCGGGAGCAAGATGCATGCGGCCGGCGTGAAGTGCCTGGACTGCCACAATCCACATACGGCGAAGGCCTTCACGAAGGACAATTCCCTCTGCATGCGCTGTCACGTGGGGAATGTGCAACCCTTCCCAAAAACCCCGCCCATCAATATCCTCACGCACACCTTCCACCAGCCGGACAGCGCAGGCTCGCAATGCATCAACTGCCACATGCCGCAGACGACCTACATGCAGCGGGACCCACGGCATGATCATGGATTCACCATCCCCGACCCGCTGCTGACGAAGCAGTACGGCATCCCCAATGCGTGCAACCGCTGCCACACGGACAAAGACGTGGACTGGAGCCTCGCGGCCGTGGAGAAGTGGTATGGCGACAAGATGAACCGGCCCACACGGCAGCGCGCCCAGGTCATCGCCTCCGCGCGGCGCGGTGATGCCCCGGCACGCGAGGGCCTGCTCGCCCTGCTGGCCTCTGAAACCGAGACCGGCTCCTGGAAGGGCTCCGCCATCCGCCTGCTGGACCCGTGGATCACCGACCCTGTGGTGTATCAGGCTGTGATGAAACAGGCCGGGCATCCGGATCCCGTGGTGCGTGCCGCTGTGGCCCGCGCGTTGGAGCCAATGTTGCAGCAGGGCGGCCCCCGCGAGGCACGCGACACCTTGCACACGCTCCTGCAGGATCCCATCCGCAGTGTGCGCACCACCGCCGCATGGTCGCTCAAGGCCACGCTGGATCTCGCCACCCAGCAGGGGAAGGAGCTTCTGCACATGCTGGATCACAATGCCGACCAGCCCAGCGGCCAGATGCAGAAGGGCGCCTTCTGGTTCTCCCGCAATGAATCCCAGCGCGGCCTGGAGCATTTCCAAAGAGCCGCGCAATGGGACAAGGGCTCCGCCGGCATCCGGCACGAGCTGGCCGTGGCCTACAGCCTTGCGGGCAAATCCCAGGATGCGCTTCGTGAATTGCAGGAAGCCATCAAGCTCGACCCGCGTCAGGCGGAGTACCAGTTCAAGCTCGCGCTCGCGTGGAATGAACTCGGCGACATGGACCAGACCATCAAGGCGCTGGAGGAAACCGTAAAGCTTGACCCGCGCCATCCCCGCGCGTGGTACAATCTCGGTCTCGCCCGAAATGCGAAGAAGGACACCGCCGGAGCCATCGCCGCGCTGCGTCAGGGAGAATCGGTCACCCCCGCGGACCCCACCATCCCCTACGCCCGCGCCACCATCCACGCGCAGCTCGGCCAGGCAGAAGAAGCCCGACAGGCCGCGATGCGCGCCTTGCAGATTCAGCCGAACTATACAGATGCCCGGCAGCTTCTGATGATGCTGCAGCAGGCGCCGAGGAGATAAGAGTCTGAAGTGATGCTGGACTCGTTAGTTGAAATTGCGACGAGCCGCGATTTCACTGCGACATCACTATAGTTTCTCATGCCAACTGTGCCCCTCCCCGATACCCGACATGATATGCCCCCGGGGGAATCCACGCCAATCCTGGGAGTCTGGGGAGCCAACAAGAGCTACGGAGACCGCCCCATCCTGCGCAATGTCTCGTTCAGCATGCGCCCCGGCGAGCGTGTCGCTTTGCTGGGCCCTTCCGGCAGCGGCAAGACGACCCTGCTGAACTGCATCGGCGGCGTCGACCGGCCCGACTCCGGCGAGGTGCTGGTGGCTGGCTGCAAACTGCATGCGCTGGACACAGATGGACTCGCCGAAGTGCGCCGCAAGCATCTGGGCATGGTATTCCAATTTTTCCACCTGCTGCCCACCCTCACTGCTGCGGAGAATGTGGAGCTGCCTTTGCAATTGCTAGGCATTCCCACCAGCGAGCGTGAATCCCGGGTGCGTTCCCTGCTGGAGCGCGTAGGCCTGAGCCACCGCGCTGCGGCCTTGCCTTCAGAACTCTCCGGCGGTGAAATGCAGCGCGTGGCCATCGCGCGCGCCGTTGTGCATCAACCGGCACTGCTCCTCGCGGATGAACCCACCGGCAATCTCGATTCCCAAACGGGCGTGACCATCCTCGATCTGCTGGAAGAAGTGGTGCGCGAAACGAACGCCGCGCTCCTCATGGTCACGCACAGTGAGGAGGCTGCATCGCGCTGCCAGCGGGTGCTGCGCATGAAGGACGGCGCCCTCCTGGAGTCATCATGAGCAGTGTGTGGCTCATCCTCGAGCGCTGTGCCCTGCGACACTGGAGGCTCGCATGGCGCCAGCAGCTTGCCTTGCTGCTCATCCTTGCGCTGGGCTCCGGCGTCTATCTTGCCATGCGTCTGGCGAATCGTGCAGCGCTATCCGGCTTTGAGCAATTCACCCAGGGCCTCTCGCGCCAGCCTGACTGGACGGTCACAGGACACACCGGTCCCCTGCGCGAATCAGAGCTGCGCGAGATGCGCGAGATGCTCGGCAGCCGCCCGGTGCATCTCCTGCCCCTGGTGGAGGAGACCGTAAGTCCCGCGGGGGATCATCGCGGCGAGATTGGTTCCGTGGCCACCTGGCGGCTCATCGGAGCAGACTGGATTGGCCTGCTGAATGTGAGCGGTGAGACGCCGCTGCAACTCAGGAGGGAGCAGCAGAATGAGCAGCGCACTGGTCCACAAGATGGCGTGGTCATGAGCGCGCGACTCGCCTCGCGGCTGGGTGTATCCGAAGGTGATGTGCTGTCCGTAATCATCCACGAGCGTGTCGTGTCACTCAAGATAGGCCAACTCATGTCTGAAATTCCCGGAGTGCCCTCCCTGCCGGAACACATGCTTCTCATGGATCTGCCCGCAGCTCAAAAGGCGATGCAGCGGGAGGGTCAGGTGGATCGCGTGGAAGTTCTTTGTGAGCAGGGCCCGGCCTTCGCCAACCTCATCGAGGAAGTAGCCGGACTGCTGCGTAGCCGCTGGCAGGTGAGCGGCCCGGAGGAGCGTCGCATGCTGGCAGGCACCATGACGGAGGCCTTCCGGCTGAACCTCACCATCCTTTCATTGCTGGCCCTGTTCGTGGGAGGTTATCTCATCTTCCAGGCTCTGGATGGCATCGTCCTGCGCCGCCGTGAGGAAATTGGCATCCTGAAATCTCTCGGGGTGACGGACGCCGCCATACAAAGGGCTTTCATTCTGGAGGCCACCTTGCTG
>JAEYUU010000534.1 GCA_023429545.1 Verrucomicrobiota bacterium | reverse complement strand
GCTGAAATGAGGCCTTTCCGTGTCTTTTTCCTTCTTTGACATCTTCCTGGACGTTTGCGCTCCCATTTTTTTCGTGGTGGGGCTGGGCTGGCTTTTGGACCGCAAGTTCCGCCTGCATCTGGAGACCCTTATCAAGCTGAACATTTACCTGCTGGTGCCGGCCTTCATCTTCGCCCGGGTGGTGGATACGGAGCTGAGCGGCGGCGAGGCGCTGCGGATTGTGGCTTTTACGATGGGCACCATCGCCACGATGTTCGTCTGCGCCACAGTGGCTACCAAGGCTCTCCGGCTCCCTGGGCAGCAAGGGCAGGCCATGCGATTGGCCACGATGTTCTACAACTGCGGGAACTACGGCCTGCCCCTAGTCACCCTCGCCTTCGGCCACGCGGGGGCGGCTGTGCAGGTCTACGTGCTGGCCACGATGAACGTGGCCACCTTCACCGTGGGCCTCTTCCTGGCGCAGGAGCGAGGGGAGAAGCCGGGCGCGCACAAGCGGGCGCTAAGCAGCATGCTACGCCAGCCTACACTCTACGCCCTGCTGGCGGGGGTGATTACCCGGGCCTGCGGCTGGCAGGTGCAGCAGATCAATTTCCTCTGGCAGCCGCTGGACCTGCTGCAGTCAGCACTGGTGGGTATCGCGCTCTTCACCTTGGGCGTGCAGATGTCCCAGACGAAGCCCGCCCCCTTCGCCGCGCCCTTGTGGAGTGCACTCAGCATTCGCCTTCTGCTTGCTGCGATGCTGGCATTCGGACTGGCGATGCTTTTCGGTTTCCCGAAATCCGTGGCTGCCGCCCTGGTACTGGTGGCCGGGGCTCCCACGGCCGTGAATACCGCGCTGCTGGCGCATGAGTTCGGGGGCGATACTTCCTTTGCGACTTCGGCGGTGTATTACAGCACCCTCTTCAGCATGGTGACCACGACGGTGAACCTGATGCTGCTGCGGATGTGGCTGGCGTAGCGTGATTCGTGGCGCAGTCCAAGGACTTTTGGAAGCAAAAACCCACAGCACCTTTCGATGCTGTGGGTTTGCAATTTCATGGAGCGCTGTCGCTGATCTCAGCTCCAGCCGTGTGCTTCGCGCACTTCGAACATCTTCTTGAGGATGGTGTTCCAGGTCTGCTGTGTTTCGAGCACGGCATTGGGGAACATGCAGCCGTCCCAGCAGATGTGCTTGATGCCGCGGCTGGGGGCGTCCTTGAGCCAGTAGCCGGCGCACTTCACGATGTCGAGCTTGCCATTGGGATCATCCGCCTGGCAGTGCTTGCCCGTCTTGTCGTGGGAGCCGGCGCCGTGCACGGTGCCGTCGTTCTGGGCGACGTGGAAGTCGATGGTCCAGGGGCGGAGCGCATCGGTCATCTTCTCATAGGCGGCGTAGAACTCGGCTTCGCTGTAGCCTTCCTTCAGAAGTGCGTGCTCAGGAGCATTGTAGCCCAGCGTGTAGAGGTAGGTGTGCGCGAGGTCAGCCTGGAAGCCCAGCGACTCCGGCATGCCCACGCCTTCCAGCACGTCCAGCATGTCCTTCCATGAGTGCATGCCGGCCCAGCAGATTTCACCTTCGGCGGCGAGGCGCTCACCATGATCGGCCGCGATCTTGGCGGCCTTCTTGAAGGTGTCCACGATGCGGGCGGTGTTCTTCTTGGAGTCTTCGCGCCACTTGGCCACGCCGAACTCCGCGGAATCGATGCGGATGACCCCGTACTTGCGCACGCCGTGCTTGTTGAACACGCCGGCGATGCGGCAGGCCATTTTCACCGCGCTGAGGAATTTCTCTTGAGCGGCGTCATCGCCCATGGCGGAGTCACCCACGGTACCCGGCCATACAGGAGCCACCAGCGAACCGACGGCGAAGCCGTGACCCGCGATCTGGTCGGCGATTTTTTTCAACTCATCGTCGCTCGCCTCGGGATTGGTGTGGGGCAGGAAGAGGAAGTAGTCGATGCCTTCGAACTTCTGGCCGTTCACCTCGGCCTTGGCGGTGAGCTCGAGCATGCGCTCGAGGCTGATCGGCGGCTCCTGGCCTTCGCCATCGCCTTTGCCGACGAGACCGGGCCACATTGCATTGTGAAGTTTGGGAAGCGTGTGCGCCATGATGTTTGAGTTTGGTGTCTGGGTTGCGAGTTCGAATAGAGGAAGCGAAAAAAACGTCTGCGGCTGAAGGGGAATTCCCCGCAACGGCAGGCGCCCATTCAAGGCTGCGTGCCTGCCGTGCGCAATCAGAAAGTGGTGGGGAGTGGCACGCGAAAGCGGGATGACCGCAAGGGAACACAAAGAACACAATGGTCTCTGAGTGTACCGCCTCACTTCAAACGCCCCGCAGGCTGCGACCCGTATGAGAAGCTCTCTTCGGGTGGAACGTCAGCCCAGGAACTGGCCAAGGGTCTGCCGGGGGGACAAAGGCCCTTTGGGCTTTCCAGAGATGAGTGGGGTCATGGATGCTGAGAAAACAACCGGGGGAGCAGGAGCACGGGCGGCGGAAGTTTCCGGGGCAGTTGCGCCGGCGGGGAAACCCGCGCATCCTATCTGCGCATGATCTCCATCCGCGGACTCACCAAGCGCTTCGGCCAGCAGACCGCCGTGGACAATCTGACGATGGAGGTGCCAGCCGGCATCATCGTGGGACTTCTGGGGCCGAACGGCGCCGGGAAAACCACCACGCTGAAGATGCTCACCGGCATGCTGAAGCCCGACTCGGGCTCGGCAACCATCTGCGGTGTGGATGTGGCCACGGATCCCATCGGGGCCAAGCGGTTGCTGGGTTTCGTGCCTGATTCCGGAGCAGTGTACGAGGCGCTCACGGGCCTGGAGTTTCTCCTGATGGTGGGTGCTCTTTATGGCATCTCCGAGCAGGAGGCACGGCCGCGAATCCGGCAGTTCCTGGACTTCTTTGAGCTGGACTGGCACACACTGGAGACCAAGCTGCTGGGGGCGTATTCGAAGGGCATGAAGCGCAAGGTGGTGATCACCGCTGCGCTGCTGCACAATCCTCGTGTGGTCTTCCTCGATGAGCCGCTGGATGGCCTCGATGCGAATGCCGCAGTGGGATTCAAAGCCCTGCTGGAAACGCTGGCGCGCGAAGGCAAGACCATCGTGTACAGCTCACACATTCTCGACGTCGTGGAGCGTGTCTGCGACCGGGTTGCCATCATGGTGCAGGGGCGGCTGCTGGTGGAGGGCGAACCTGGTGCGCTGGTGCGCGAGCATCAGGCGGGAACGCTGGAGCAGCTCTTCACCCAGCTTACGGGTCTCTCACATCTGGAGGCGCGCGCCCAGGACTTCGCAAAGCAACTGATGGTGGAGAACTAAGCCCGGGAACGCATCACCTCCATGCACGACCGCGCCACCAGCCCGTCCGGACGATCCGCTCCGGCAATGTCCACCGAGGCGGTGCTGCGCCGGCTGTTCTGGAAGCTGCTCTTTCGCGGCCGCGCGGCGCAACATGCGGCCTCGCACCGGGCGCGGAAGAACATGGGCCTGGGGGTTTCGATGCTGTTGTTTGGCGTGTTCGGCATTGTGCCAGCCGTTCTGGCGCCGTCACTGGACACCTTTGTCTTCGCGAGCGTGCTGCATGCGTACACGTTCATGTTTGCCAGTCTCTCCCTGGCGGCAAATGCGGGCACCATGCTCTTCATGAAGGAGGAGGCGGAAATCCTGCTGCACCGTCCGGTGGAACCACGGCAGCTCCTGCGGGCGAAGATCGCGGTGCTGGTGAGTTTCGCCCTGCTGCTCGCGCTCGCGCTGAATGCCGCGGGAATGATCGCCGGCCTGTGGAGCAAGGGATCGACGCCGGCATTCATCCCCGCGCACCTCGTCTCCACAGTGCTTCTGATGGTCTTCTCGTCCGCCTGCATCGTGCTGGTGTACAATCTGTGCCTGCGGTGGATGGGGCGTGAGCGGCTGGACAATGTGCTGGCCGGGCTCCAGTCCCTGCTGGCGGTGGTGATGGTGGTGGGCGGTCAGATCCTGCCACGCGCACTTGGAATGAAGGATCTCACGAACATCGAGGCCTTCAGCCCCTGGGCACTGGCGCTGCCTCCCGTGTGGTTCGGCGCTCTGGATGCCGTGGTGTCTGGCTCGGGTGCTTCTCCACGGCTCTGGATGGCTGCAGGGATCGGGCTGGCCGCGACCGCGTTGGTGAGCTGGCTGGCCTTTGGCGTGCTGGGTTCCGCCTATGGCAAGGGCCTCATGGCGCTCAATGAAATGGCGAATCCGGCGGAGTCGTCCACCCGCCCGCGGGGGAAGCGTCTCAAGCTGCTGCTGAATGTGCCCGTGCTCCGCTGGTGGCTGCGGGACTCCACCGAGAAGCAAGCCTTCATGCTAACCACCGCCTACATGTTCCGTGATCGGGAGATGAAGCTGCGGCTGTACCCGGGCATCGCACCGCTGCTCGTCATGCCCTTCATCATGGTGCTGACCTCCAGTGGGGGCGAAGGCAGGGCAGAGCAATTCTCCTGGCTTCAGGCATTCATGGCCTGTTACATGGGCATCATCCCACTACAAGCCATGCTCCTGCTGCAGCGCTCGGAGCATTGGCGGGCCACGGCGTTGTTCTACATCGCTCCCCTGCCCCACTGGGCGCCGCTTTTCCATGGCACGCGGAAGGCGGTGCTCGCCCTGCTGACGCTCCCGATGCTGGTGCTGCAAAGCATCGTGATGTCGATACTGCAACACTCCTTGGTGCCGCTGGTGATGATGCTGCCTGCGCTCTTTTTCCTCCCGGCATTCTCCCTCACGCCCGCTCTCATGGGCACCTGGCTGCCGCTCTCCAAGCCGCCCGAGGAACAGCGCGATCCTGGCATGGGCTGTGTGCTCATAGGGGCGGTAACCTTCGTCTCCGCATTCATCGGTATAGCCTCGTGGTGGACGTGGAAGCATGAATGGTTCTGGGCATTCCTCGCTGGTGAAGCGCTGGTGATGGGCGCTACGTACATCCTGCTGAAGCGGAGAATCCGGCGCACGCCATGGGAGGGCCGGGAGGAGAGAGGGA
>JAEYUU010000444.1 GCA_023429545.1 Verrucomicrobiota bacterium | reverse complement strand
TCATGAGCATGCCGATGGAAGACCCCCAGGTCGAGCGCCAGCATGAGAAGGACAAAGACGTTGAAAACGATCCACCAGGTGCCTGTCACGGATTATTGAGTTGTTGCGGTTGAGGTTGATTCGGACGCAGTGGGAGCTGCGGTCTGGAGAGGGACTGAGAAACTGCGGAAAGCTTATGGCGCCTGGAGGGCGGCCCGGACCGGAGCATCGCTTCGGTTGGCCGTCACCTCAAGGCGCCAGTTGGGGGATTTGCAGAAGTTATTCGTCGCTGCTGCGGCCGCCGACCAGCAGGGGCAGCAGATGCCACAGCATGTAGGCCAGCGAGGTGATGAAGGCGGCCACGTACGTCCAGGCGGCGGCGCCGAGCACAGCGCTGACGGCGCTGGCCTCCTCCTGGGTGCGCACAATGCCGAGGTCATTCAGCACGAGCTTGGCGCGGCGGGTCGCATCGAACTCCACCGGCAGCGTGACCAGATTGAAGAGCATGATCACGCCCCAGGCCACGGCCATGATCATCAGGCCGGTGTATCCGGAAAGGAAGCCGGTGAACATGCCGAGCAGCGGCAGCCACATCACGATCTGGCTGGCAAAGGTGGTCACACCCACGGCTGCCATGCGCCAGTGCAGGGGCGCGTAGGCCTGCTTGTGCTGGATGGCGTGGCCGGCTTCGTGCGCGGCGACGCCCACCGCGGAGGCGGAGCGGCCATGATAGTTGTCCGAACTCAGCACGAGCCGCTTGTGCATCGGGTCATAGTGGTCGCCGAGCATCTCCTGATGCTCGTAGATCTGCACGTCAGAGATGCCAGCGCGCTGAAGGATGAGCGCCGCGGCCTGCGCCCCGGTCATGCCATTGGCCACGGGAGTCTGCAGATGCCGGCGGTACACGCTTTTCACGCGCATGGACGCCCACAGGGACAGCCCCATGGTGCCCAGGAAAAGGAGCAGGAAGGGTATCATATGATTAATAAATGGGTGGTTGATGGTATGTATGGATACGCCCTCTTCAGAAGAAGTGGACGTGAGCATTAGTGCCATCACCTTGATGAATGTTGATGACGAAAATTCTATGCAACTCTTAGCTTTAGGCTAAGAATCGATGCTGAACCCATGAATTGGCTGAACTATCACCACCTGCGCTATTTCTGGAGTGTGGCCCGGGATGGCAGCATGCGAGTGGCCGCGGAGAAGCTCGGCGTGTCCCAGCCCTCCGTCAGCGCACAGATTCATCAGCTTGAGGAGTCGCTGGGGGTCGAACTGTTCCGCAAGAGCGGCCGCTCCATGGTGCTGACCGACACGGGACGCGTGGTCTTCAACTATGCGGAAGAGATTTTCGCCCTGGGTCGTGACCTTCTGGGGGCGGTGCGCCATGGCCCACTGAGCAGGCTGCCTCCGTTCCACGTGGGCCTCACGGATACGCTGCCGAAGCTCGCGGCTGCGGAGATTCTGCGTCCGGTCTTCAAGCTGCCCCAACCCGTGCGTACCGTCTGTCATGAGGACGACATCGAAGATCTCCTTCCCATGCTCGCCACGCACCGGCTGGACATCATCCTTGCGGATGAGCCTGCGCCCAGCAGTGCGAAGTTCAAGACCTTCAACCATTCCCTGGGCACCTGTGGCGTGACACTCTGTGCCACGCCGAAGGTGGCTGCAAAGCTGCGTCAGGGCTTCCCCAAGTCCCTGGACCGCGCCCCGGCCCTCCTGCCTGCGGAGCACTCACCACTGCGCCGCATCCTCGATCCCTGGTTCGATGAACACGAGGTGCGTCCCGAAGTCATCGCGGAGTTCGACGATCCGGCGCTCATGCAGGTCTTTGCACTGGATGCGCCGGGATTTTTCCCCCTGCATGCCGTCGCGGTGGAGGAGGCGGTGAAACGCTATGGCTTCCGCACGATCGCGACGCTGGAAGGAGTACGCAGCGAGTTTTTCGCAATTACTGCGGAGCGCAAGCTCAAGCATCCCGCGACCGTGGCCGTGACTCAAAACGCGCAGGAACGCCTGCAGGGTTGACGTCGCTCCGAGATTCTCTAACTAAACACCTCACTTCCTCACTGCATGCAACTCCACCTCAGTCCGCGCAATCTCCGCCTCACCGCCGCCATCCACCAGTATGCCGCGGAAAAGATTCTCCACCTGGAAGACCTCTCCGATGAAATCATCGCGGCGCACGTCGTGCTCATCAATGATGAGGCGGCGCGTGCCCAGAAGAAATTCACTGTGAAGGCCCACCTCGCCGTGCCTGGCCCTGACATCCACGCCGAGGAATCCGGAGAGGATCTCTACGCGGCCCTGGACAAGGTCGCCGCCCGTCTCGCGCGTCAAATGCGCAAGCGCCATACCGCACTCATCGACAAGCGCCGTCAGGTGAAGCAGCGCAGCAAGGAGGCGGCGAAACGCCGCGGCGCGTAACGCTGCTTTTGCCGCAAGGATGAGCGTCGGGCCGCGTTGAGAAGGACGCATGCGTGCCCTCTCCATTCTCATACTCATCCTCGTCACCTGCCTGTACTCCGCGACCGCCCTGCGCGCGGAGACTCCGCCCAATGTGGTGCTCATCATTGCCGATGACCACCACTGGCGTGACTACGGCTTCATGGGACATCCGGAGGTGAAAACCCCGCACCTGGACAAGCTGGCCTCCCAGAGCCTGCTGTTCACACGTGGCTATGTGCCTTCGAGCCTGTGCTGCCCCTCACTGGCCACCATCATCTCGGGACAGTACCCGCACCAGAATTTCATCACCAGCAATGACCCGCCCGGGTCTGCCTCGGGAAAACTGAAGCAGTCGGATCCAGCCTTCAAGGAGGGGCGAGAGAAGTTCAACAAGCACATGGATCACCTCAACACCCTGCCACGGGTGCTGGGGAAGCAGGGCTATTTGAGTTTTCAAACCGGGAAGTGGTGGCAGGGGAATTTTACGCGGGGTGGCTTCACCCATGGCATGACGAAAGGCAGCCGGCATGGCGACGACGGCCTGAAGATTGGCCGCGAGACCATGCAGCCCATGTATGATTTCATGAAGCAGGCGAAGGCGGAGCAGAAGCCCTTTGTCCTCTGGTACGCACCTCTTCTGCCGCACGCGCCGCACAATCCCCCGGATCGTCTCCTCGCGAAATACAAAGGCAAAACACCCTCTCTCCACGTGGCGAAATATTGGGCCATGATCGAGTGGTTTGATGAAACCTGCGGTGATCTGATGAAGCACCTTGAGGACAACGGCCTCACGGAAAACACCATCGTGATCTATGTGGCTGACAACGGGTGGATCCAGGACCCCAACTCGCAGAAATACGCCTCGCGTTCGAAGCAAAGCCAGTACGATGGCGGCCTGCGCACGCCCATCATGGTGCGCTGGCCGGGGAAGGTGCAGCCGCGCAGGACGGAAGCGCTCGCGAGCAGCGTGGACATTGCCCCCACGGTGCTGCGTGCTGCGGGTGTGCAACCTCCCAAGGAAATGACCGGTATCAATCTGCTGGATACTTCAGCAGTGGAGGCACGCAAGACCATCTACGGGGAAATCTTCACGCATGATTCGCAGAATATCGACGTGCCTGCTGCAAGCCTGCGATGGCGCTGGATGATCGATGGGGACTACAAGATTATCGTTCCTGATCCTCGCAATGAACCCGACGCAAAGGTGGAACTCTACAAGATCACCTCGGACGTCAATGAGGAGAAGGACCTCACCGTGAGCAGCCAGCCAGAAGTTGTGAAGGAACTGACGGCCAAGCTGGATGCCTGGTGGAAGCCGTAGCGGGAAGGGATGTCAGGAGTGGTGGTGAGAAAGCAAACAGGAAGTCAGCAAACAATGATCAGATCTGAATACTGACTCACTGATTACTATTTGCCTCTGCTCCTACAGCGCCACTTTTCTCCCGCTCTCATCTACCCGCACCTGTGTCACTGTGGTGCTGAAGACCAGCTCTTCCCTTCCGGTATCCAGCGACTCTGCGTACACTTGCACGAGGTAGCTCACGGAAGTGTTCCCGATGCGTGCTTTCTGCGTGTCGAATCGCAACACGGCGCCTCCGTGCACGCTCTTGCGGAAGACTACTT
>JAEYUU010000434.1 GCA_023429545.1 Verrucomicrobiota bacterium | reverse complement strand
GGTCTCCGCCACGCTGATGAAGCTGGAGATGAAGCGCGTGGTGCGGCCGCTGCCGGGGAAGTTCTACGTGAGGATGGTGTAGTGATGAGGCCGGGTGAAGCCCTTCACTTCTCGGAAAGCTTGAACTCCACGACCTCTCGCGGCTGCTGCGGAATCTGGACTACTTTGGCCGTAGCACGAGTGTTGGTTGGCAATTCCTCTGGCGGCAGGGAGAACTCGTAAGATCCTTTGGAGAGAGTAGTGA
Source organism: Verrucomicrobiota bacterium (assembly GCA_023429545.1). GTDB lineage: Bacteria > Verrucomicrobiota > Verrucomicrobiia > Verrucomicrobiales > Verrucomicrobiaceae > Roseimicrobium. Next base: position 10,040 of record JAEYUU010000434.1, on the reverse strand, counting down.
AGCGAAAACGTCCTTCGCCATCTGAATGAGCATCGGAGTACTCATGCTCGGGAATGCCGGTGGAAGGGCGCTTTCCTTGGTCGTTCAGCCTCATCGCGGAAACCTGGATGCCGGCTACGGGCTTCCCGTTTGCGTTGAGAATGCGTCCTTCCAGCACATGTCCGCTATGCCGCTGCAGTCGAAGCGTAGTCACGCCGGGTTTTAGCTGCTCGATCAAAGTGGCGCATCCCTGGGTGGAAGGAACGGAGATAAAATACTGTCCGCTCATATCGTGATTCAGGTGAGGCAGCAGGAAGTTCCCTTCGCGGTCAATCTGAACCCAGCGTTGAAAGTTCTGCCCTTCGACGACATAGTGAATCTTCACGCTGCCACTCCGGATGATGCTGCCATCTAGATCCACCACCTGTCCGGTGACTGGGGAGCCTGGACGAAAGGTGATGTCCCTTCTCATCAGAGGTGCCTTGTCATCCAAATGAAACACATCTGACTCCGCAAAGGAATTGTCTCCGATGAGGATGACCCGGTATGCATGCTCAAGTGGAACTGGCGTAATGAAGTATTTCCGGCCTCCATCAAGCACACGATAGAGTTCGCCTGCCTGATTGTGAATAGTGTCCCACTCAGGCTCTCCATCGGAGGAACTCGGTCGCTGCACCAGCATGACCGCTTCCGTGTGGCGTGCGCGATCTGACTGGGGAACTTCCCACTGGATATCTCCGCTTACCGCTCCCGCCGGTTTCATGGGAATGTGGATTTGTAGGTGACCGTCTCCTGGCGGCACGGTTTGTGAAACAAAGTCGAACGCGTAACCGGTAGCTCCGCCAGCGTAGACCTGCAGTGTTGTGCCCACGGGTTGTTCCACGGTCAACCTGTTGTCCTTTGGCTTGAGCACCGATGTCTTCCCATCACTGTAGACCGTGATGTCGCCCCCATAGGGTGGACTGCCTGCGGGCGGTTGAAAGTTCAGAACCACCTTCCGCATGGGCTGACTTTTTCCGGCGCCGATGTTCGCCGCGCCTGATACCTGGATGAGCCTGCCATCCTCGTAGCGGAGCACCAGATCCTGCACGCTCTCGGTGAGATTTGCCTTCCAGAAGCCTCCATGCTGAACGGAGAGTGTGATTTCTCCAGGGGCAAGGTTGCGAAAGGAAAAGGCAACCTTGCCCTGATCGTCGACTTTGAAGTCCATGACATGGAAAAGGGAGTGTCCGTGTGTGACCTGGCTGTTACAAAAAATTTGTGTGATGCCATTTGATGTCACGAGTTTCTTTTCTGGATCTTCCAGGGTGCCAGCGAGAATGAGCTCCGGCTGCATGGCAGCTTCGAAGGAGGTGCTGGAACCTGTGACAGAGGTGATCTGGCGTGCGTAACCGGGAGCTTCCAGCAGCACATCGTAGCGTTCGTTGGCATGGCACACGTCTAAGGTGAGTCGACCGGCTGCGTCGGAGAGGTGCGAGCTCATTTGCTTGTCCGGAGACTGGCTGTACCCATAACTATAAGTGTTGGACCCCATTCGTCCATGGCTCATGTAGCAAGTCGCTTTTACTCCAGCGACAGGCTTCTGTGTATGTGCATCCGAAATAGTGCCTGTGATAAGTGTTGCCCTGCGCAGGGTTAGCGCAACAGTCTTGCCAACTTCAAATTTCTCTCGTGGAAAGCGCTGCCATTGCCAGCCGTGTGCGAACACTTCAAACTCGAATTCCTGCCCCCCGTGGGCGCTTCCTACTGGAATCATGCCCGCGAGGTCCGAGGAAATTTTTCCCTGACGGTTCACCTTCAGTTCAGGATGAAGGATGGCGGCGCAACGGACGACCGCATTAGGAACAGCGATCCCAGCTTCGTCCACAATTCGGGCTTGCATCGGAGAGCCCTTCTCCAGCACGAGCTCGAATGTGACCTGATTTGTGGTGGAGTCTCGCACACTCGATTGCGTGAGAGTTGGTGCGTAGTCCTCTACCCAGGCGGCGACGAGCATGGAATCACCGCGGCCAGCCGTGGTGAATTTCTGATTGATCCCGGGCACCGCTATGGAGGAGCTGTATCTATCTGAATCCGTTTGCACTACCAGACTCTTAGAGGGCTTGGATCCGTCTGCGGTACGCACGATGCCAATCCCGACGAGCTCTGAGGAGTCCAAGTTTGAGGGAGTGATGCGCAGGTTTTCCTTTTCCTTGGCGATCACTGCTATGCGCTCCTCTGGCGTGAGTGCGCGGGCGAGGCGGGGAACTGCGAGTCCGCACACCACGAAGTAAAGTGCGATACCGGCAGCGCTGGTAATGCCGAAGCGTTCGGGGAGCGAAGTAAGACGGCCATGCTCGCCGAGACCGAGGATGCGCTGGATCCGGTGCTTCAGCGAGCCTGTGCCGGTAGCAGCCAGGGCGAACTGCGTGCTGCGCCACTCCTCTGCGGCAGCGAGGGCACGCGCATAGGTCTTGCCGTCGCCCTGCCATTGGAGCACGTGGTCATCGCAGGCGAGTTCACCGGTCTGGCGTACGGTGCTGGCGAGGGCGTGCGCGGCAGGGTTGTGGAAGAGAAGTGTCTCTACCACGGTCACCCAGAAATGCAGCAAGGGATCGCGGCGCTTCAGGTGGGCGAGTTCATGCAGCATGAGTGCCTCCACCTCTGCGATGCTGAGACGGGTGAGCAGGGAAGCGGGAAAGCAGATCACCGGGCGCAGCCAGCCCACGACTAGAGGGACGCCGAGCGTGGGGGACACCAGCACACGAACGTGGCGGATGGCGGTCCGGTGGATCCACTCAAGGAATCGCGCTTGCCATGCGGAGTCAGGCGCGATGCCTGCGTGTTTCAATTCTGCGATCCAGCGCCAGCCGAAGAGCAACCGGATTGTCAGGAGGGTGAGGCCTGCCATCCATGCCGTGGCGAACCAGATGGGAAGTTGTGCGAGCCAGGGTGTGCTGGCGGACGAGGAGGCAAAGGTGTCTGTGGGGCGCGGTGGTATCGTATTGGGAGTTTGCGAACTGGATGTGGAATTCGAAAACGCGGGTGACTGTGGTGATGGTGTGTGTGTCGAAACGGTCGGCGAGGAGCTTGCCAACGATGACGGCGCAGGCTGCGCTCCTTCCTGTTTCCCGACCTGCATCCATGTCATGGTGACCACCGGTGCGAATGCGAGCGCCGTCAGTGTGAGCCATGCCATGCGGTGCTTCGCGGCGGCGGAGAGGCTGCGACGTCCCATAGCAAACACCAGGGTCAGCAGAGCCCAGAGGATGGCTCCCTGCCACAGTGAATGCACAAGCACCCAGCCGAGCTGGCTGAGCCAGGGAGATTCCAGAAGAGCATTCATGGCTTCTTGGGTTTGGCTGAGGTCTTCGCATCCTCCTGAGCATCGAGGTTGTCGAGGAGCTGGCGGATCTCCGCGCGTTCCTCCGCGGAAACTTTGCGGCTGGAGAGGGCGCCGAGCACGAGCTGGGCGGCGGAGCCTTCGAAGGCTTGCTGCAGGAGGCGGCTCATGAGGCTGCGCTGCACGCGCTCCTCCGGTATGGCGGCCTGGTACACATGGGTGCGGTCTGATTCATCGCGTGTGACGAGGCTCTTTTCCTGCATCACCTGGAACTGCTTCAGCACGGTGGTGTAACTGCCTTTCGCACCGAGCTCCTCCCACACCTGGCGGACGGTGGCGGGACCGAGCTTCCAGAGGACGCGCAGCAGAGGGAGTTCCGCTTCCGTAGGCTCAGGGCGGGAGGGATGACGAACTTTGGGAGGTCGGGCCATGGTCTGAAGGATGAGGCGGTTCGTGCCGTGGGTGGAGTGAATATACGATATTAATCGTAATTGACCGGAGGATTGCAGGATTCGAGGGTTGCGTCAACGATAATAATCGTAGATGTCCGTCACGTGTCCACGCTCGGCAGCTTCTCGTGTCGCTCCTGCCTCCTCGGGCGACGGGGCCTCTGCTCTTTTGCTTCGAGCCCTTGCTTGAAGTTCCGCCTGCCTTGTTCCAGATCAGCATCACTTCCGCATGGCCAAGCCACCATCCCCTCCCACCTTCAAGGACAAAATCGCAAAGACCACGGATCGGCTTCTGAGCAAGCCGGGCAAGGAGGCGATCACGGATGCGGGCATGCAGAAGTGGGGCATCAACAACCTCATGCGCCTTGCGAAGCGCTACAATCGCTGGCGCTATGCGGAGCGGGCGGAGAAGCACCAGAAGGCCTACCACAAGAAGCTGAACGAACTGATGGAGGAGCATGGCGGGCCGGGGCATTACCCGCCCAAGCTCGTGATGCAGGATGGATGGGCGATTGACACCTCGCTCTCGCTCCCGGGTTTGGATCGCCTGCTTGAGGAAGCCGGAGAAGTCGCGCGTGAACGCGCCGGGAAAGCGCACACGGATGTGCAGCAGCCGTACTTCCGCAACTTGATGGTGTATGAGGATGTGAACAAGTATCCCTCGTGGCTGGACTTCGTGACTTCACCTGATGTGTTGGCGACGGCCATCCACTACTTGAAGACGATCCCGGTGCTCTCGAAGACCCGGCCACCAGGCATCCGCTTCATGGAGTCGAATCAGAATCTGGATCCCAATCCTCCGGGTGCTTTTTCTGAAAGCCAGTTGTATCACCTCGACCTGCACGACTCGCCTCTGGTGTATGTGCTTGTGCTTATCGAGGACTGCACCATGGAGTGCGGGCCGTGGCATTTCCTGCCGGCCTCCGTTTCGGAGCGCGCGGTGAAGGCGTTGGGCTACCAGAAGCGGGGTGTTCGCTATCGCGTGACCGATGAGGAGATGTATTCGGTGATCGATCCCAAGGAGGCGGTCGTATTTGCGTATCCGAAGGGGACGGTGCTCTTTATTGATTCCAGCCGATGCTTCCACTATGGGAGCCGGCTCTCGTACAAGCCGCGCCTGCAGATGATGTATGCGTACACGTCCGTGACCCGCTGCGACTTTTCGCAAACGTTCATGCCCTCCTTCCCGTACCCGGTGAAGAAGACGGATTCACGGCTGAGGAAGATGGTGTTGAAGTGAGTGGAGGGCACTCCTCATGGATTGCTTTCCTCCGCCCCTTCCGGGCAGGCAGCGCTCTAGCCCTCGCCATCCAACAAGGTTTGCACCGCTTTCAGTGTCTCCTCGTTGTTGAGGATGTCCACATGCCCGTGGATGAAGTGCCTCCAGGACTTTGCTGCCTCTTTTACTCGCAGATCGGTTTCGCTTTCCACGGTGACAACGCCATCGTTTTCACCCTTGAGGTAGAAGGGGCCACCCTTGATCGAGCCGTAGAGGAGATAGTGGGTGGTGCCGGCGGGCAGGGGGGTGTTGTACATCTTCACCAGGTAGTCGCTGTCGGGTACCACATCGAGCCAGGAGGGCACGGGCTTCTTCAGGTGGCGGATGCCTGACTCTGCCGCCTTATGTCCGCCCCATGGGGTGGAGATGCTGACGAATTTTGGAATGAAGTTCACTCCCTCCGCGGAGATTGCCTCAGTGATGGCAGGTCGTGAGACAAGACCGCCCATGCTGTGGGCCACCACATAACATTTCGTGAAACCGTGCCGCTGTTTCAGCATGCGCAAGCCACTCGACAGTACATTCGACACCCGGCCCAGTCGCATCCCGCTGGGGTAGTGGTAAAACCAGAGCTGGTACCTCGTGCGGTCGAAGTTGTTGATGAAGTACTGCCAGTCCTGGGGGCTGCCGCCGATGCCGTAGACAAAGATCACTGGGATACGCTTGGGATCATAGGGCTCGGTGAAGTAGATGCCGAGTGTATTCGTGCGGAGGAAATCAAGGGGACGCCACAATCCACTGCCCCCAGTATCCGGGGCGAAGCGGGCTTCACTCAGGGAGGCCACATCACCCATGGCGATGTTGAGTTTGCCACCGAGCTCCTTGTTCTCCTTGGGCAGCTCAATCACCGTGCCCTTGGGCAGATCGTACTCTCGGCTCAGAGTGACCTGATGCACCTTTGCGATCGTGGCTCCATCCGAGAGCGGACGTGGGGAGACATCCTGCACGACCGCGAGAGGTTCGCCTGCATCGAATTTCTGGTTGCCATTTTCATCCGTAAAAGCGCCCACGCGGTACACTTCACCAAGCCTGAGGTGGAAGGATGCGAGGCCATCCTCACGCACTTGCTGGACTCCCGCAGAGTCCTTGCGCTTTTCCTTTTCCATCCGCCAAGCCAGTGCATAGGTGGGTGCGGGTCCCTTGGGCGGTGGTACGATCTGCAGGGTGACGCCTCCGTGCGCCTCCAGATTTGTCACCTGCTCGCGAAGGCCCAGCAGGGAGCAGGAGGAAAGGAGACCGAAACAGATTGAAGATGCTGCAAGACTCTGGAGACGATTCATACTGGTGGAAATTGAAGAGGTCTCGCGCCGCCGGCAGTGGCAGCTGGCGGGTTTGTCAGGCTAGTGCATGAGGCGGTCGAACCACATATCGACGCGCTTCTGCCGGGCGCGGGCGCGCATTTTCCGCTGCTCCTGGCGTTCGAGATACCGGTCGTTCCTCTCCCTCAGCCTCCGATTGAGCGAGGTGGTGCTCTCATCAGAAGCACAGGAGGCGGCCATGGTCAGGCAGAGCAAGGTGAGGGCAGCGCGGCAGAGAAGGGGACGGTGGGATTTCATGATTTGGCCTGGGAAGAGAGAAGCACAGGGGTGCCGTCGCCCGCCAGTCCAATTTCGTGAAAATCGCCTGACGAGGCCCGGGAGTGGAAGCCCCGGAGCCAGACATGACGTACACTAAGTGATGAGCACAGGTACCCAATCCACCCCGCGAGCCCCGGAGAGGGTCGTTGTCCTGGGGGCTTCCCCCAATGAGGAACGCTACGCCAATCGCGCCCTGAAGATGCTGCTGGAGTACGGCCACCAGCCCATTCCGGTGAATCCGGCCTTCGAGGAGATTCTGGGAATCAAGTGCTACAAGTCGATCTCGGAAGTGCCGGGACCGGTGGATACAGTGACGATGTACCTCGGCGCAGCACGCTCGGAGCCGTTGATTGCGGACATTCTTGCCGCGAAGCCGAAGCGCATCATCTTCAATCCGGGCGCGGAGAACGGGAATCTCGCGGAGGCGGCGAAGGCAGAGGGGATCGAGCCCTTGGAGGCATGCACGTTGGTGATGCTGCGAACAGGGCAGTATTGAGGAGAACGCAAAGCAACGAAGCAGAAAAGATGGCCATCAAATTGCAGTCGGGAGCGCGATGCACGGCTTCCCCTCCTTTTTACTGCTTCGCCTCTTTGCGTTTCACCATTGAAGGTGCTCACGCCTCCAGCGCCTGCTTCATGCGCTCAATGATGACTTCCTTGGGTTCGAGACCCACGGAGACGCGAAGGAGGGTGCGGTCCACGCCGCAGCGTTCGGCCCAGTCGAGTTCGTCGTAGTGGGCGAGGAGAGTGTAGGGGCAGACGAGGGTGAAGTTCGTGCCGAGGCTGGGGCCTTTGCTGAACTGCATGGCGTCGTATATCCGCGGGGCGCTGGCGCGATCCTTCAGCACGAAGGAGAGCAGGCAGCCGTGGCCACCGTCGGCTTTTTGCAGGTGATCATACAGTCCACTATCATCCGCGATGGAGTGATACACCTTCTCCACGGCGGGATGCTCGGCGAGGAATTCATAAAGCGCCACGCTGTTCCGGCTCACGGTCTTCATGCGCTCCACATAGTCACGGGAGTTCTGCTCCAGGGCGATGGCATCACCGCGCCAGAGTTCGTGATCGGCGTGTTCACGGAGGAAGGCAGCGAACTCATCATGCCAGGGGGACTCGTTGTTGAGGATCACGCTGCCTGCCAGCACATCGCCCACGCCGGAGAAGGACTTGGTGAGACTGGTCGTTACGACGTCCGCGATGAGGAAGGCGTCCACGTTCACATTGGCGCCGATCGTGTCATCCACGATGATGGGGACATCTTTTTCCTCCAGGAAGAGCATTTCGGTGACCTTTCGCAGGTCCACGCATTTCAGCAGCGGGTTGCTGGGCAGCTCCGCGAAGATGCCCGCGAGGGGCTCGCTCTTGATCAGCGTGTGCAGCTTGTCGTAGTCGCCGTCGTCCGCGAAGGGCAGGAAGTGCGCGCCGGCGCCGAAGCGCTCCTGCAGCTTCAGCACATCCACATAGGGGAAGTCGAGCTGCACCGTCTTGCGATCCGGCAGCAGGGTGGTGAGCATGCGGTGCACGGCGAAGTCGGCCGCCATGCCGGAGGGGAAGAGGAAGATGTCCTCCTTCTTCTGGCCGGTGATTTCGGCGAGGCGCTGTTTGATGAGTTCGGTCGCCACATGGCCTTCCTCCCTGGTGTATTCGTTGTGCGCCGTGCCGAGTGCGGCCTCGCTCTGGCGGATGCTGAGCACCTCCCCGCCGAAGCGCCAGAAAAGCCGCGCGATCTTGTACGAAGCCTCGGGGAACAGGGTGACGCCGAACGACTCCTCGCCGAACTCGGCCACGCGAGCGGGACCGGCGTTGTTCTTTTCAACGAACTCGGCGCAGCGCTCGGCATGGATGCGACGGGGGAAGACCAGCGCTCGCTCGCCCGGGCGGGCGTGTTCCTTCTCCGCGGCGCTGAAAACGGCGGCAATGGCGGGCGGCACGAAAAAGCGCGGGTAGCCGCTCTTGAACCTCTCCACCACGCGCTGATCGCCCTCTTCATAGCCCACGACATGCTCCCAGAGCGGCAGGCACACCGAGATGCCGTACGGCGTGGGAGGTACGGGAGAGCCGAGATCTTCGGGTTTGCAGAGGGGATCGGTCAGGAGGTTTCGCGTGCTCACGGGACGGGCTTAGTAGCGCGGGAGCCCCGTGGACTCAAGGGAAGCCGTGGAAATAGGTCTGATGTGGCGACACCTGTACAATCAGGAATCAATTTCACAGGAGCCAGGTGGCTCGCTACTTGCCCGCCAGGTACTTGTACAGTTTGGTGGGAATTTCTGTCTCGTGCGAGAAATACGGGTCCCAGAAGGGTTGCTCGATCTCCTCCAGCACCTCATTCAGCCTGCGCGATGGAATGCCTGCTCCACGTCCGCCCACAGATCTTCGATGTGCTCGATGCCCACGGAGAAACGCACGACGCCGTCGGTGATGCCCACGGATTCGCGGACTTCGCGGGGTATGCTTGCATGCGTCATGCTGGCGGGATGGCAGATGAGGCTCTCGATGCCGCCGAGGCTCTCCGCCTTGGTGAAGTAGCGGGAGGCTTCCATGAAGGCCATGGTCTGCTCCAAGGTCAGGCCAAGATCGGCGGTCACGATGCCACTGCCATTGCGCATCTGCCTGGTGGCAAGCTCATGCTGCGGGTGGGAGAGAAGGAAGGGATAGCGCACCCACTTCACGCCATTTACGTGCTCAAGACGGCCGGCGAAGGCGAGGGCGTTGGACGCGTGGCGCTCCATGCGCACGGCTTCAGTCTTGATGCCGCGGGAGGTGAGCCAGGTATCGAAGGGAGAGGGCTGCAGACCGAGCGCCTTCTGGGCGAAGATCATCTTCTCCTGCCACTCATCGTCATTCGTGCAGACTGCACCCCCGAGGGCATCGGAATGGCCGTTGGAGTACTTCGTCGTGCTCAGCAGCGAGAGGGTGGCGCCCAGCGCGATGGGCTGCTGCACGTAGCTGGAGGCAAAGGTATTGTCCACCACCACGGGCGCGTTCACTTCCTTTGCCACCTCAGAGATGGCCGCGATGTCCAGCACCTTGAGCAGCGGGTTCGTGGGCGACTCAATCCACACCAGTGCCGGCTTCAGGTCCGTGATATGGTGGTAGTTCGCCGCATTGCTGAGGTCGAAGTACGCCGTCTTGATGCCGAACTTCTCGAACACGCGTGCGAAGAGCCGGTATGTGCAGCCATACACATTCTCCTCCAGCACCACGGTATCACCCGCCTTCAAGGTGGATACAACCGCCGTGATGGCGCTCACCCCACTGGCGAAGACGCACGCATGCTTGCAACCCTCCAGCGCCGCGAGCGTCTGCTGGAGATTGCGGAAATTCGGATTGCCACTGCGCGTGTAGTCGAAGCCACCGGGATTGCCGTATTCGAACGTGCTGGTGAGATACACCGGGGGAATGACGGCGCCCGTTTCATCCTTCCAGTCCTGGCC
>JAEYUU010000423.1 GCA_023429545.1 Verrucomicrobiota bacterium | reverse complement strand
CCAGGGAGGTCACCACGTTGTTCCCCGGCATGGGGCGCCGCATCACCTGCTCCACCTCCTTCGAGCCGTCCGGGTTGAAGAGCACGGTGGTCACGCCCGGCCGCCCCTGCAGATCCTTGTCGAATGTTTTCTCCAGCCCGCTGCGACCTTCGATTTCCTCAAAGAGCGGGTCACCATCCTGCACCGGCCCGGTGGGGAGCTGGCGCACGCGGCTGGTGTATCCAATCACATGGGGGGCGCAGGCCCCCTTCGGGTAGTAGCGCAGGTAGGCCGCCTGCAGGATCAGACCGCTGCCGGGACGCAGCAAGTCAAACATGCGCAACTGCTGGTCCCCGCTGATCTCCTCCGCGATGCCGTCCTGGTAGGAGAAGACCAGAGGCAGCCAGCGGCGGTTCTTGTAGTGGCTGAGCAGGCGGTCATCGGGCATCGTCCAGCCCTTGCGCAGGGTGGCGTTGGCCTGGTTGATGCGGGTGTGGGCAAAATCCAGAATCTCGCGATCCGTCGCCTTGTCACCGAGGAAGGGAAAGCTCAGCGCCAGATACTGGACCACGCGTGATTGCGCCAGGGGCACCCCGTTGCGGTCCACGATTTGTCCGCGTGGTGCGGGCACATTGAGCATGAGCGTGCGCGCCTCAGGGTCCGTGCGCCAGCCGGCTTTCAGCTCCTTCTTCGGAGTGGCGGCAGGTGGGGGCGGTTCCGCAGGCAGGGCTTTCAGCGTGAGCTGTTCCTGGGAAGCCACCTCCCACACCGGACCGCAGACGAGGGCCAGCAAAGTGACAGGGAAGGTGAGTCGGAGGCCGCGCATGACTGGACGAAGACAGTCGGATAGCTTCCGGCGAAAGCGCCGCTTCGTCAAGAGGTGGAGCGCTTCAGCCGCACCGTCCGGGGTGCACAAGGCGCTTCGCCATCAGGCTGCTACCGCGCCGCAGGATGAATCGCATCTCACCCTAGTGCCGGAGTCGGCGACGGCGACGGGTCATGTACATCAGTCCCGCGGTGCCGATGATCAGTGCGCTACTCTGGTCATAGCCAGGAGCATTGCCCAGGCTGGCAAAGCTGGCTTGGGAGAGAATCCACACGCTTGAAACCATGAAGCCGATGAACAAAGGGATGCCCCATGCGGATTTCTCAGAATTTTGAGAAGATTTGGCGGGATACGGGCTCATGGTTTCTTATGGTTGAGAGCGGATGTTATGGAGAATTATCAAATACGCAATCCAATTTTGTGAAAATTAGATTAAACACCCTTAAGTTATCGCAACTATGACCACAAGCGCCATGTAAGTATCAATTATGCGAATCTCCTAGAGAAATCCCACAGGCATAAAGAATAATTTAGCAGTAGGGCGGACCTTCAGTCTCGTTTCGGTCCCCCTTTGCCTCTGCCGAAGACGCATTGTGACGTTTTGTTCACCCTCGCCGGGTTGCCCGCCACCCCTCTCTCCCGCAAGGGTTCGGCACCGGAAAACTGCCGGTTTTCAACCCATCCAAATACCACCGAAACACGCATGAAATCTACCTTCGTGACATCAATCCTGGCCGTCGCCGGTCTTTGCTCCGCTGCCTATGCGGACAAGGTCGCCGTGGACCCGGCCCTCAAGTCCTACGAGACCGTTTCCGGTGTCTCGGGAAACCTCAATTCCATCGGCTCGGACACGCTGAACAACCTCATGACCTTCTGGGCAGAGGGATTCAAGGCCTCCTACCCGAACGTCAACATCCAGATCGAAGGCAAGGGTTCCGCCACGGCGCCTCCGGCGCTCATTGAAGGCACCGCCCAGCTCGGACCCATGAGCCGGCCGATGAAGAAGGAAGAAATGGACACGTTTGAGAAGAAGTACGGCTACAAGCCCACCGAAATCAAAGTCGCCATCGACGCCCTGGCGGTGTTCGTGCACAAGGACAATCCCATCAAGGGGCTCACCATGCAGCAGGTGGATTCCATCTTCTCCTCCACGAGGAAGAAGGGCGGCCAGGACATTACCAAGTGGGAGCAGGTTGGAATGAAGGACTGGGCTGGACGCGCCATCTCCATCTATGGCCGCAACAGCGCCTCCGGCACCTACGGCTTCTTCAAGGAGCACGCGCTCAGCAAGGGTGATTTCAAGGACACCGTGAAGGAGCAGCCGGGTTCAAGCGCCGTGGTGCAGGGCATCTCTGCCGATCAATACGGCATTGGCTACTCCGGCATCGGCTACGCCACCTCCGGCGTGCGCGCCCTGCCGCTTGGCACGGACGAAGGCAAGTATTATGAGGCGAACCTGGAAAACTGCCTGAGCGCGGAATATCCCATGGCCCGCTTCCTCTACATCTACGTCAACCACAAGCCCGGCACGCAGTTCGACAAGCTTACCGCGGAGTTCCTCAAGTTCGTGCTCTCCAAGGCCGGACAGGAGGTCGTGGTGAAGGACGGCTATTATCCGCTGCCCGCCACGGTGACGACCGAAGAGATTGGCAAGCTGAAGTAAACCGTGCTTTGAACCTTCAGATTCTCTGATGTTTCATTCCCGCGGGGGAGGGCTTGATAGCCTCAAGCACTCCCCCGTCATTGTCTCGACCCGAACCCCATGAGCACCCCGAGCACCCGCAGCGCAAGAGCCCCGCGTCCCGTACCGGAGAGGTTCATCGCGTCCAAAGCCACGCTGCGCTTTGACCGGTTCATGACGTTCGTCATCCGCGTGGGCGGGCTGGGCATCATCGTGGCGGTGTTCGGCATTTTCCTTTTCATCCTGTCGGAAATTTTCCCCCTCTTTGGCAATGCCAAGGTCCATGAGGACAAGTCCGTGGCCCTGGGCACGGACAAGGTCGTGGTGACCGGGGTGGACGAATGGTCCGTCCGTCCGTTCCTCTATGAAGGCGGCGCAGAGGTGAAGTTCCTCGACATGGCCACGGGCACCATCGCGGAAACCATCCCCCTCACCCTTCCGGAAGGGGCCACCATCACCTCCTGGAACTACGATGCGCGCAAGCAGCGCGTGGCCTTGGGCACCCAGAATGGCCAGGTCGGCTCATTCGTGGTCAGTTACACAAGTTCCCTGGCCAATGAAAAAGAGGCGAAGCCCATTGTCTCGGGCTCGGTCACCATGGAGCCATTCTTCCCCATCGGGCAGGCCGGCCGGCCTGTCACGGCGGTCTCCTTCGGCGATGGCGGGGATTCAAAAATCTTTGCCGCCATCCAGGACATCGGCGGGTCCAGAGAGGTGCATGCAATGACCATCAAGCAGAAGCGTGGCCTGATGGGCTCCGGAAAGCCCGCGGTGGACCGCACGTTCAATCTCACTTCGCAGCTCAAGGGCAAGCCCGCCCAGATTCTATCCTCCGCCGTGGGAGACGGCCTCCTCGTCGCGGATGAAACGGGTGAGGTGGACTACTATTTCCTGCAGACCAGCGGCGAACTGGAGCTTCGTCAGAAGTTCACGCCCTTCGGCGAGCTCAAGGATCCCAAGCTCAGCTCCATCGGGTATGTCTTTGGCGACGTCTCCGTGGTGGTTACCAGCGCGGACGGACACCAGAAAGTCTTCAGCCTCTACAACCAGCCCATCGAAAAAGATGGTGCGACCCTGGAAATGCGCCTGTACGGGCACACCAAGACCTTCCCGGATCTCAAGCAGGGGGCCAGTTTTTTCTCCGCGGGTCAGCGCAACAAGACCTTCCTCACCGGCCATGGGAATTTCGCCTCCCTGCGTTATGTGACCACGGAAGACGTCCGCTGGGAGAAGGAGCTGCCCTTCGAGGTTTCAACCGCCGTCATCGACGCCAAGACGGAGCACATCATCTTCCTGGACCGCGCCGGCACGCTCCACCGCTACACGCTGCATGACCCCCATCCGGAAGCGGGGTGGAAGGCCTATTTTGGAAAAATCTGGTATGAGGGGGCGAAGCAGCCGGAGTACACCTGGCAGTCCACCAGCGGGACGGATGATTTTGAGGCCAAGCTCTCGCTGATCCCGCTGGTCGTGGGTTCCTTGAAAGGCACCTTCTATGCCCTCCTCTTCGCCGTGCCCATTGCGCTGCTCGCCGCGATCCACAGCGCCTGCTACCTGCCGAACGAAATCAAACGCGTGCTCAAGCCGACCATGGAGATCATGGCCTCCCTGCCTTCCGTGGTGCTCGGCTTTCTCGCGGGCCTGTGGCTTGCCCCGCTCCTTGAGGAGAAGATTCCCTCGGTGCTTCTCACCATGGTGGCGCTGCCCCTCGGCATCCTTTTGTGCGGCTGGGCCTGGACGAAGGTGCCCATCAAGGTGCGCAGCCGCGTGAGAGGTGGGAATGAATACCTCCTGGTGTTGCTGCCCATCTTTGTGATCTCCTACGCCGCATGGAATCTGGGTCCGGTGCTTGAGCAGTTGCTGTTCGTGGTGCGGGACCCAGCCACCGGGCAGTCCGTGGCGGATTTCCGCATGTGGTGGCCTGAGGTGACGGGCACCCCTGTCGATCAGAGAAACTCCCTGGTGGTGGGTTTCATGATGGGCTTCGCGGTCATCCCCATCATCTTCACCATTTCAGAAGACGCTCTCAGCAATGTCCCCGCGTCCCTCAAGGGCGCCTCCATGGCCCTGGGTGCCAACCGCTGGCAGGTGGTGCGCACGATTGTCCTGCCCATCGCCGCCGCCGGCATCTTCTCCGCTCTCATGATCGGCTTCGGACGCGCCGTGGGCGAGACCATGATCGTCGTCATGGCCACGGGCAACACGCCGGTGATGGACATGAACATCTTCTCCGGCATGCGCACGCTTTCGGCGAACATCGCCGTGGAACTTCCTGAGGCTGCCCAGCACTCCACCCACTACCGCACCCTGTTCCTCGGGGCGATGGTGCTCTTCGTGCTCACCTTCACCTTGAACACCACGGCCGAGCTCCTGCGCCAGCATCTGCGCGAAAAATTCAAGCTCGTCTGATTCTTCCTTCGCACGCCCGGACATGCACGCCCCTGCTTCCACCAACCGCCTGCCGGTCACCAAGCGCATCACGTCGCTTGCCGGTGAAGGCAAGATCTGGCTCTGCGCCATGGGTCTTGCTCTGGGCATCCTCATGACACTCGGACTGCTCCTCCTCATCCTGGTGGAGGGGCTGGTCGTCTTCTGGCCCAAGG
>JAEYUU010000414.1 GCA_023429545.1 Verrucomicrobiota bacterium | reverse complement strand
GTGCCACAGCCAGTGCCAGTCGTAGTGCGCAAAGGGTTTCATATCCCGCTCATCCGGCACCGGCCCCTGCCACAAGTCCCAGTCCAGATCGTCAGGCGCCTTGATGTCCCCCTGGCCGATGGCCTTGCGCTTGTTATAATATGTCGCACGGCCAAACTTCGCCTCGCCAATGGCGCCGCCATGCAGCGCATCGATGGCCTCCTTCATCCATGTGCGACGCTGGTTGCCCATCTGCACGAGGCGCTTGTACTTCTTTGAGGCTTCCACGATCATCTCCGCTTCGCGCGGATTCTGGCTGCCAGGTTTCTCCACGTAAACGTGCTTGCCCGCCTGCATGGCCATGAGCGCCATGGGCGTGTGCCAGAAGTTCGGCGTGGCGATAAAGACCGCATCCACCGACTTGTCCTCCAGAATCTTCCGGAAATCCTTCACGCCCTGACAGGAGACCTGTTGCTTGTCAGCCACCACCTTGAGCCCTCGCTCCAGGCGCTTCGGGTCCACCTCGGCGAGGTAGGCAATTTCCACATCCGGCAGGCTGAGCAGGGCGCCCACATGACCCATGCCGCGCCCGAGCGCGACGACCGCGACCTTGAGCTTTTTCCCGGGGGCCTCAGCGCCGCGGACGATGTTGAACGACGAAAAGGCCACGGCGGCTCCAGCGGCCGTGCCTTGGGTGAGAAGTGTGCGACGGTTCATGGCGGGAAAAATGAAAGACGAGATGGATGCTTCAGAGTGCATCTACGCGCCTGAACCGGACATCTTCTCCTGTAGTCACGAAGGAATCAGTTTTGGACCCTTCCGTACAGGAACGAGAAGTTCCCTATCCCTCCCAGATAAATTCAATCGGGATCTCAATCTCAGGGCGCACACTCTGGTGTACCGGGCAGCCGTGAGCCGTATTCTCAAAAAGGGCGCGCTCCGAATGATTCGGCGGCAAGGGCAGCCAGACCGTGGTGGGCAGGCGAACGATGCGCCGCGGGCTGTCCGTACTCATGTGCTTCTCCGTGCGCACGCGCATGCCGGTGACCTCGATGCCCTTTCTCTGGGCCACGATGCCAATGGTGGTGGCGATGCATGAAGCCAGCGCCGTCGCCACGAGGTCCGTGGGCGAGAAAGATTCACCTTTCCCCATGTTGTCCACCGGAGCATCGGTCACGAGTTCATTCTTCGAAGGGCCGTGGATGGCGCGGGTACGCAGGCCGCCTTGATAAGTGACATTGATTTCTACAATGGCGGCATCAACGGCGGAACCGTCCATGATTCAAGTCCAAGCTGGCACTTTTCTCTCCAGTCGATTGCGGGCCTCTGCCGAGAGAATGGTTTGCCGCATACCCCTTTCTCCGTAGCTTCGGACAAGCGACACTCAGCGCCCCCATCTTTACCCATGTCCGAAGCCAACAGTCAGCGTGCGCTTGTCGCCCAATTAAAAAAAGTCTGCCGCCGACGGGGCATCCAGGTCACGAGCTTTTCTGACGACTGGCTCTTCTGCCTGCAGAAGGATGACCGGGTCTCCTACATCTTTGGCTATGACTTCGGGGTGAACAACGCCTCCGCGAAGATGATCTGCAAGGACAAGACTGCCACTTCGGACTTGCTCGGCTTTCACAAGGTGCCCCGCATTGAGCACCGCATATTCCATGGGCCACAGCTCGCAGGCTACGTGACCGAGGCGGGTGGATGGGAAGAGATGCTGGCGTATCTCCGTGCCCATCCGGAAGGCGTGGTGTGCAAGCCGAATGAAGGGACCGGTGGCAATGCCGTATACTTTGCGAATACAGCGCGCGATCTTGAAACGGCGGTATATCAGGTGTTCGCAAAAGCCCGCTCGTTATGTCTCTCGCCATTTGAGGACTTCGAGCACGAGTACCGCGTGGCGCTGCTGGATGGGAAGATTGAGTTTGTCTATCGTAAGGTAAGACCGTCAGTCCGGGGCGATGGCAGGCGAAGCATCCGTGATTTGTTCCTTGCCGAGCTGGCCAAGTCGAAAGACTTCTCCAAGGAGGTCGCCGGCATGAGAAAGCTTGGAGAGATGGATCTGGACTGGGACAGCGTGCCTGCCTCCGGTGAAACAGTGAAGTTGAACTGGCGCCACAATCTCGGACAGGGGGCGAAGGCAGAACTGCTGACTCCCAAGCAACCGGAGGCGAAATCAGCCACGAAGCTTGCACTCGCCGCCGCCAAGGCCCTGGGCGTAAAGCTGGCCTCCGTGGACATTGCGGCCACTCCCGAGGGCCTGAAGGTACTGGAGATCAACTCCGGCATCATGATGGAGAGCCTCGTGAAGATTCATCCCAAAGGGGAATCCATGGCGGCGCGGTTCTACGACCGCATCATCTGCATGGCCATGGAAATTGACCGCGACCAAGACCCATGAAACGGCGGGATAAACCTTACAGCCCGACCAGGGCATTCATGCCCGCCATCCTGCAGCGTCTGGCTCCCAGGCTGGGCGCTGAGGTCCTGCTGGAGCCGGAGCATCAAATCGTAGGGCGCATCCGATTCCCTAATGGGCGGCAATCCTACTTCTGGCACAACAAGTTTAACCTGAACTCGGTCGCATCGGCCAAAATTTGCCAGGACAAGGGACACACCTCGTTCTTCCTCGATCAATGCGGCTTCCGGGTGCCACGTGGTGATGTCTTCCTGCGCGACTCCTTCCGGGACCTGATTCGCCAAGGCAAAAGCGAGGCGGATGCACGATGCTTCGCAGAACACTTGGGATGGTCGGTCTATCTCAAGCCGCTCCGCAAAAGCCAGGGGGATGGAATCATCAAGGCGTGTGGACCGGAGGAATTCGATGCCGCGGCGAAGGTCATCTTCCAGCAGGAGCGCAGCGTCCTGGTGCAGGAGGCATGTGCCGGACGAGACTACCGCATCGTGGTGCTCGATGGCGAGGTGATCTGCGCCTACGAGCGTACGCCTTTGCAGGTCTGCGGTGATGGCGACGCAACCATTTCCACACTGCTCACGCGCCTGCAGGAACAGTTCATTGCGGATGGCAGGGATACCATCATCCCCGTGGAAGATCAGCGGATCGCCATGACTCTACATCGCCAGGGGCTCAATCTCGAAAGTGTGCTGCCCGCCGGCTCATCCATGCAACTCATGGATGTGGCAAACCTCTCCTGTGGAGGCACCACGCGAGTGATCACCGAGGAAATTCACCCCAGTGTGGCCGTCCTGGCAGCAGAAGTCTCCCAGGCATTGGACCTAAGATTGAGCGGTGTGGATCTCCTGGCGGCGGATGCGACGAGGCCTCTGGGCGACTACGCCGTGCTGGAGGTCAACTCAGCGCCGGGGCTGGATCACTACGGCGCCAGCGGACCGGAGCATGAAGCTCACGTGGATGAACTCTACCTGAAGGTGCTGGAAGCGATCGAGCGTGGGCCTTTGACGTGATCATTACCTGGTCACCGGCAGCGGCATCTTGAAGTGCTTTTCAAAGTAAGGCCCGAGGGCATCCGCGAGAGCACGCGCCAGTGCTTCGCGGCTTGTCTTCTCATCACGAAACTTTCTGGGCACCTCAAGCTGGATGGCATCCAGGCCCACGCCATCCATGGAGCCATGCGTCTCGGTATCGTATCCTCCACTGAAATACAGATCTTCCAGATCGAGCTCCACTCCAGGAGCAGGCACGCAGGGTACGCCCCGCTGCTCCAGCATGGCGCCGAGGCTGTGCGATCCCCGCAGCAGTCCGGCAAAATCTTCCTCGGAGCTCTTATCAAGCAGGCGGATGCTGCTGCGCTCCGCGATTTCGGGCAGGTTGAGCCGCTGGGGCGGCCATTGAATCTCCTCCTTGCCCAAAAGGTAGCCGAGCTCCACCCATTGCTTCTCGTGGCTGTGTCCATGCACGTCCAGATAGAGCCCGCGAGCATGCGTCTGCATGATGATCTGCTCCGCCTCGCGAATGAAGCCGTGATATTCATGCCATGCCTTCTCCGCTATCACACTGCCCTGCGCCGCTTCATTCAGCTCGCGATTGGCATCCAGCTTCACGCGCGCGAGATGGCAGATGACAAGGTGGGGCGCGGCGCCGTACCGGCGCTTCATGGCTTCGCGCATCTCCATGGCCAGCTCAGCCGTGAACGCATCACGCTGGAGCCGGCCCGTGGCGCGGTCGGGCAGGTCTTTCGGCGTCAGGCGCCCGCCGTGCGGTGCGGAAAGAATGATGGGCAATTCACCCGGCCAGTATTCGATGTAACCGGTCCCGCCTTTGCGTGACGGCACATCGCTCTTCTCCTCCGCCCAAGTCACTGACGCGGCAGTGAGGCAGAACAGCAACCCGGACAGCAAAAATGCAGACGGCCCACGCGGGCGGGATCTCATGTTCACGGCGGTTCGGTGATTCTGTTTTACTGCCTCAGAGGAATAAGTCCCCGGAGGCAGTTTGCACACTCAAAAGATGATCGATCAATCAATCAATCAATCAATCCGTGTCCCGTTTGTCCGCCGAGGAATCTTCCGCAGGCTGGTCCAGTTTGGGGGATTCATCCGCAGAGACATCCGGCTTGGGCGCATCCAGCCTGGGCGCTTCGTTGTCCGGCTGGTCTTCACTGGAGATGCCCGCTTCTGGAGGACTGTAGCTGGAATCCGAGTCCGAAGATTCAGACGGAATGTCAGAGGCCGAGGCAGGCTGGGATTCGCCGGAGGGTGCGGGCTTCGGACCAGGCTTCGGGTTGGAGGAGGTG
>JAEYUU010000377.1 GCA_023429545.1 Verrucomicrobiota bacterium | reverse complement strand
GCACTGGAGTCCTCCTGGCTGCTGTACGCGGACAAGGGCGGCTTTGCTGAGAAGCTGGCCTCCAAGCTCCGCGAAGGCGGCGCCCGCGTGCGCCTCGCCTACAAGGGCGACAGCTACAGCGCCGATGGTAACAAGTTCACCCTGCGTGCCGAAGCCGGAGAAGACTGGAAACAGCTTCTCGAATCCGTCACGAAGGAAGCCGCGCCTGAGCGCAGCGTGTACTTCTGGACGCTTGACGAACCCGCCAAGCCCACCAATGCGGATGAAGTCGTGGCCGGCACCGATGCGCTGCTGCATCTCTCCCATGCGGAAGATGCCGTGCGCCCTGCGGTGAAGAGCCGGTTCGACCTCGTGACCCGCGGTGCCCAGCCGGTTGGCCGCGAGAATGCCGCCACGACCGTCGTGCAGGCTCCCCTCATCGGCATGGTGCGCGTGTTCAACAACGAGCACCCGGACATCACCTGCAAGGCCATCGACCTTCCTCCAGTCGCCTCCGATGCGGATGTGGATCTGCTCATCAGCGAACTCAAGCGCACCGATGTGGAGCGCGAAGTCGCCTTCCGTGGTAAAGCCCGCTACGTGCAGCGCCTCGATCGTGGCCGCTCTGTCAAAGAGCAGTGGCTGCAGAAGACCGTTCCGCTGCGTCTTGAGTCCCGCGAACGCGGTCACCTCGACACCCTGCGCTTCACGCCATTTGAAAATCCGCCATGCGACCCGGATCAGGTGGTCATCGATGTTCGTGCCGCCGGCATGAACTTCCGCGACGTGCTCAAGGCACTTGCCCTCTATCCGGGTGAAGCTCCGGATGCCCGCATCTTCGGTGACGAAGTGGGCGGCATCATCACGCAGGTGGGTGAGAACGTGAAGCACGTGAAGGTGGGCGACCGCGCCTATGGTCTGGCCGTGTTCGGCCTGGCCACGCAGACGCTGGCTCGTGGCTGCGACGTGCTGCCGATTCCTGCCGGTCTCTCCTTCGAAGAAGCGGCGACCATCCCGGTGGTGTTCATGACCTCCTGGCACTCGCTGAAGAATGTGGCCCGCATGCGCAAGGGTGAGACCATCCTGGTCCACGCTGGCGCCGGTGGTGTAGGCATGGCGGCGATTCAGATCGCACACCACCTCGGCTGCAAGGTCATCGCCACCGCCGGCAGCGCCTCCAAGCGCGCGCTGCTTGAAACGATGGGCGTGGCCCACGTCATCGACTCCCGTCGTGGCGACTTCGTGGATGCGGTGATGAACCTCACCAACCGCCGCGGTGTCGATGTCGTGATCAACGCCCTCGCGGCTGAAGCCATCCCCATGGGCATGGCGTGCCTCGCAGAAGGCGGCCGGTTCATCGAAATCGGCAAGCGCGACATCTACCAGAACTCGCGCATCCCGCTGTGGCCGCTGCGCCGCAACGCGTCCTTCCACGTGGTGGCCATGGACGCCGTGTTCTCCGGCGACGGTGAACTCGCCCGCCAGCTTCTCGGTGAGGTGAACAAGCTCGTCGAAAAGGGCGCGCTGCATCCCCTGCCCTTCCGCTCCTTCCCCGCATGCCGCGTGGACGCCGCCTTCCGCCAGATGGCGCAGGGCAAGCACATCGGCAAGGTGGTGGTCTCCTTCCCCGAGGCCTTCGTGCCGCGCCGTGGCGAGGCCCCTGTGCCTGCCTTCGACGTGAAGTCGAATGGTCGCTACGTCATCACCGGAGCCTTCGGTGGCTTCGGCAAGGTGCTCGCCGAGTGGCTCGTGCAGGCTGGCGCCCGTCACCTCACGCTCAGCAGCCGCAGCGGCATCAAGTCGCCGGGCGCGCAGGAGTTCGTAGATGACCTCACCGCCCGTGGTGTGGAGGTCAAGGCCATCGCCGCAGACGTGGGCTCTCCCGCGGATGTGCAACGCCTCATCAGCGAAAGCCATTCCGAAGAGACCCCCATCAAGGGTGTGTTCCACCTCGCAATGGTCATCGACGACGCCCCGCTCGCCGCACTCACTCGCGAGCGCATGCAGTCCGTACTGACGCCCAAGGCGTTCGGCGGCTGGCTGCTGCACGAGGCGACCGGGAAGATGGACCTGGATGCCTTTGTGATGTTCTCCTCCGTGTCGAGCATCTTCGGCAACCCCGCGCAGGCCAACTACGCGGCGGCCAATGCCTTCCTCGACTCCCTCGCCCATCATCGCCGCTCGCTCGGCCTGCCCGCACTCACCGTGAACTGGGGTGTGCTGGGTGGCGAAGGTTACGTGGCCCGCAATGAGAAGGTCGCCGAGTTCTTGGCCCGCCAGGGCACGGCTGCCCTCACCCCCGGCGAAGTGGTTTCCCTTCTTGAATCCTTCCTTGTGGCAGGCACCGCCCAGGGCGTGGCCATCCGCGTGGATTGGGCCAAGTGGCGCCAGTCCTTCCGCAACATGCAGGAGAACCCGCTGCTCGAGCGCATCTTTGCCTCCGGACTGGAAGGTTCGGAAACCAGCAGTGGTGGCAGCGACTGGCGTCTCAAGATCGAATCCGCCTCCGCAGACGAGAAAGAGGCGGTCATCGGCGAAGCCGTTCGTGACGTGGTGGGTGGTGTGCTTCGCGTGAAGCCCGATACCCTGCGTAACGACCAGCCGCTCACGGACCTCGGCCTTGACTCGCTTATGGGCGTGGAAATCGAGAACTCGCTGGAAAGCGCCATCGGGGTAGCCCTGCCGCCCACCAGTCTCATGCGTGCGCGTACTATCGGCCAGATCGTCACCCTCATCGCGGAACGCGTGGGTGGCGCCAAGGCCGCCGGTGCCCCGGCCGCTGCCGCAGCACCCGCTGCCGAGCCCGTGGCTGCCCCTGTGGAAGATGTGGATCTGGATGCCATCTCGGATGATGACCTTGACCGGTTGCTCGGAGATGACGATGACACCGCGGAAGCAACCGCCGCCGCGAAGCCATCCGCCTAAGCCAGCCGTCCTCTTCCTTCCCGCATGTCAGGAGAAAAACGTGCCCGGCTCAAACAGATGCTGGAGAGCGGAGAAATCCGCCTCCAGCCCCTCTCCTTCCCCCAGCGCGAGCTGTGGGAGACCACGCCGGTGCCGGTCGGCGATCCGGCGAATCACATCTGCAGCGTGATCTACGTGCGCGGCAGCCTGCCGCCGGAGCTCTGCCGTGCCAGCATCCAGCACGTGGTGGAGCGGCAGGACGCCCTGCGCCTCACCTTCCTGCCCGGCAAGGACAGGACGCTGCAAATGGTGCGCAGTTCCGGCGAGGCGAATTTCCGCGTGCGCGAGCTGCCGCCAGAACAGCGCAGTGACGAGGCCATCGAGGAGATCGTTCAGGAGATCGTCCTGGAGCCTTTCGACCTCATGCATGGGCCCCTCTACCGCGTGGAGATGGTACGGCGCAATGCGGATGAGTTGCTCCTCGTCTTCGCCATCCATCACTCCATTGCGGATGGATGGACGCTGGGTGTGTTTGTGCAGGATCTCTGTGCCGCGTATGTCCAGGAACTCATGGGCCTCTCCGAGCCCATGCCTCCCGTGCCCATGAGCTACGCGGCATGGGATGCCGCCGAGCGCGCTTTTTGGACGCCTGCGGAAGTCGAGCGCTGCGCCTCCTTCTGGAAACCGAAGCTTGAAGGCGCGCCCCGTTTGTGGAGTGCCCCACAGCCTGCATCACCGCATACCGGACCGCTGAAGCGCTGGGTCACGCACATCCCTGCGGAACTGACTAGCGCAGTGCGCGAGATCGTGAAGCGCACACACGCCACACTCTTCAGCACGCTGCTGACCGTTTTCCAAATCACACTGCACAAGTGGACCAAGGTGAATGACGTCACCGTGGGCACGCCCTTCGCGAATCGCAACCGCGCCGGGGTGAAGGAAACCATGGGCTACGTGGCCGGCGTGGTGCCGCTGCGTGGCCAGGTGGAGGGCGACCAGCGTTTCATCGACGCGCTCCGCGCCGTGCATGAGTCCACCATGGATTCCTTTGCGAACTTCATGCCGTTCGCGGAACTCGCGGCGGTGATGAATGACAAGCCGGCCATGGGCCACAATCCAATTTTCGACGTGCGCTTTGCATTGCAGAATCATCCTGTGCCGGATGTGAATCTGCCGGGCATGTCCGTAAAACTACGGATGCGCTCCACCGGTACGGCAAGATTTGACCTGGGATGCGAAGTAACTGAGGAGAACGAGACTCTGGAGCTCGTATGGCTCTCGCGTGCTTCGTTGTTTTCTCATGACGACATTGAAAGGCTCAACATCCTGTACCAAAATGTGCTCGCGGAAGCCTGTCGCTCACCAGAGGACCGCATTGCCACCTTCAAATCCTAGACTGAACTGAAGCAGCAATGGACGCCACGACCAAAGCCCCCGCCCCAACTCCTGGTGGAAATCCCCTTTCAGAGCCGCATGAGCCCCACTGGGTGAGCCGCGCTGCGTTTCCCATCATGGCAGGCCTGCTGGCGCTCAATTTGGGAGCGCTCTTTGCCGCCCTGTACCACAACAATTACTGGCTGGCGG
>JAEYUU010000337.1 GCA_023429545.1 Verrucomicrobiota bacterium | reverse complement strand
CGGATCCTTCATCACCCTGAAGGGCTCGGGCTTCATGGGGCCGTAGCCGGTGAGCGCCTTGAGGTCGGCGTTGTAGAAGAGCCAGCCGTCGTAGCCCACGTAGACCTTCTGGCCGCCATCGGCGAAGGTGGCGGTGAGCCACTGCTGCGTGTTCTCGCGGATGCCTTCCGCATACAGGGCCTGGTTCAGTCCGCGCTCGAGCCAGCGCAGGTGGGAGACGATGTGTTTCTTTTCCGGCTTGGACTGGTTGGGATCGTAGGCGGGAGGGTCGAAGACCTCGAACCAGAAGGCGCGGCGCTTCGCATAAGCGGCACCCTTATCCTCATGCGAGGAGCGGCGGATGTGATCGATCACCACCGGCGTGAGCACCAGGGCGAAGAAGACCACGATGACAAAAAGACTGATGCCGCGGCCGATGGCATAGACGGTCGTCTCCTTCTCATCCGGATACGGATTGTCCGGAACGTGCTGGGGTTTGGTATCAGCGGCCATGGCAGGCGGGGGAAAGGACTAGAACTGGAAGTAGAGGAACGGGCTGTGGCCGATGGTGAACATCATGATCACGGCGATGACGAAAAGGACAAGGCCGGCGAGGGCCTTCCACCAGACGAAGCGATGGAGGATGGTCTGGGTATTGGGCAAGAGCCAGACCACCACGGCGCAGAGGAGGAGCTGGTACAACTTCAGATCGGTAAGCATCTGCGCCTCCAGCAGCGAGGCAGTGGCGCCCGCCTGCACCTGGCCGAACATGGTGGCGAGGAAACGGCTGGCGACCTCGAAATTCTCCGCGCGGAAGAACACCCAGGTGATGAGCAGGATGAAGAAGGTGAGGCAGATCTTGAGCGGCTTGGGAAGCGTGCCGTAGAAGGATTTTTTCCCCATCATGCGCTCGAAGGAAAGCATCGCGCCGTGAATGGCGCCCCAGATGATGAAGTTCCACGAGGCCCCGTGCCACAGGCCACCGATGACCATGGTGAGCATGAGATTCACATAGGTGCGGGAGACGCCCATGCGGTTCCCGCCCAGAGGGATGTAGAGGTAGTCCCGCAGGAAGGTGGAGAGTGACATGTGCCACCTCCTCCAGAACTCGGTGATGCTCGCGCTCTTGTACGGCGAGTTGAAGTTCTCCACGAAATAAAATCCGAGCAGCTTCGCGAGGCCGATGGCCATGTCCGAGTACGCGCTGAAGTCGAAGTAGATCTGGAACGCATACGCGATGATGCCCACCCATGCAGCCACCGTGGTGAGACTGCCTTCTCCCGCGCCGAATGCCTGGTCCGCGATGACGCCCATGGGATCCGCCAGCAGGATTTTCTTTCCCAGACCAAAGCCGAATCGCGTGAGACCCAATGCGAAGCCCTCCACGGTGTGGACGCGGTGCCGCATCTGCTCCGCGATGATGCCATACCGCACGATGGGACCGGCAACGAGGTGCGGGAAGAGAGAGACGAAGCAGGTGAAGTCCAGGAAGGACTCGGCGGGCTTCGCGTGGCCACGGTAGAGGTCCACGCAGTAGCTCAGGCTCTGGAATACATAAAAGGAAATGCCCGCCGGGAGGACGATATTACGGAAAAACTCGGGCACGGACACATGACCCCAGCCCATCCAGTCCGAGACGCCCTGCACGCTTTCGATGCCGAAGGCGGTGTACTTGAAGAAGGCGAGGGCGGCGAGGTTCGAGGTGACGGAGAGCACGACGCCGAGCTTCTTCCGGGCCTGCACCTGAGCATCCGTCGCGCCTTTTTCGCGGAGCTTCTCCGCGTTCACGATCATCCGGCCCAGGTTGTAGTCCAAGGCGGTCGTGCCCAGCATGAGGAGGACGAACCACGGATTGTGAAACCCGTAGAACACCATGCCCGCGCAGGTGAGGAAGAGGTGGCGCAGGGTGATGCTCGTCCTCGCCGCGAGCATGCCGTAGTAGCCGGCCAGCACGAGCGGCAAGAAGAAGAAAATGAAGATGTGCGAACTGAAAACCACGAGCTGTGTTTAGCTGGGATGGGCGCGGGGGTCAAACGGGGGATGCAGGTTGCTGGGCGGGTGGTGGATCTGGGGATTTAACACAGAGACACGGAGACGCGGAGACGCAAAGGAGGGGGAGGGTAGGGTGGGGTGATGGTGTGATGGAGCGGGTGGCTTTGGGGAAAGGAGCGCGGCCTTTCCAGGCCGTTGGAGGATTCGCGCTGATGGTGTGATGGGCGGCGCAGTCCAAGGATCGGGAACGTCTCGTTCCCGTAGGACTGATGTATCAAACACTCCGACCGCTGTCTGCAACGCCACGGACTACCTGCATGCACTCTGTAAGCATCCTAAGGCCGAGGCAGGCGAACTGGCGGTGCATGCAACAGTCTCTCGTGGTGACCATCTCAGTCATGCGGGAACGAGGCGTTCCCGGTCCTTGGGAGGGCGCGTGCGCCTTCTGGGCCACGCGCTGGCATTGGGCGCTTTGGAACCACTTAGTTCCGGTGCCCTGCGTGCAGATCCACTTCGACTTCGGTGGCATCCTTCAAGGAGCCTTGTGGAATGTGATAGGTGGCGGCTTCGCCGGTGTCCATAAAGCCCATGCCTTGGGTATCTGCCACTACGATGCCGGTGGAGGAGCGCCAGAGGGCGCGTGAGAAGTCTCTACCCTTCGCTTGGAAGGTCGCGCTGTCTCCATCTTTGCCGAGGGTGATTGCCACCTGGTGATCTGTCAGGGTGGGATGAGTCCATGGAGTGTCGCTATTGGCAGGTGGCCTGAGCTGTGTTTTTTCTGCACCTCGAGGATGACTTGCCTCCAGCCTTCCTGTAGCTTTATGAAGTCTTTGATGCCTGGGGAATTGCCATCCTCCCTCGGCATGCTGAGAGCCAGCATCGTGTCGAGATGAGGCTGTTTTTCCTTCTTCCAAGCGGCATGCCATTCGCGGATGTACGCTTCGACCCTCGCTTGGGGAGTGCTGCCCTCGTTGGTGCTGAGTGCTGCTTGTGGTGGAGTCATGGAGCAGGTGATGGCGCTGGGGTGGTCTTGGTCGTGCCCATCGATGACTGCGTGAACTTACTGGCAGGAAACGCGTGCCTGAGCCAGAATACTCCCACCCACAATAGCGCGATACCCGTGGCATAGGTGAGCAGGATTCTCGTGCGAAGAGGCATGCTGTAACATGCCGGGCAGCCTGTGGCTGTCCAGTCAGGGAGTCGGCTCCGGCCGTAAAATCAGCGAGCAATTCGCGCGCCCAACTTCCGCCATGGTGGATTGCCCGAATTTGCTACGCACCAAACAAAACGTAGGATGCGGTTCACGTGGCAGAAAGGGCGCGGTTCATGAAATAACATGGGTGCATGTAACAAACTTTCCCTTTTTTCGCCCCAAGGGTTGCGCACCCGAGGCGGTCTGTGCGATGGGTATTTTTACGCCCCTGACGGGGCCCATCCACCCTTCTCGTCCACCTATCGACCATCACGCCTCTTCCAGCCTTATGCATCACACGCTTCTCCAGGACCTTGCGATTGTGA
>JAEYUU010000322.1 GCA_023429545.1 Verrucomicrobiota bacterium | reverse complement strand
CCACTGGATCTACTCGCACTCTTCCCGCCGACTTCTTCGCAACTACGCGCTGGACCATGGTGGTGGCCGCGGGCCAGCGCTGCACGTCCGAGTCCGCCATAGCGCTGGAAGAGCTCTGCCGCACCTACTGGTACCCATTGTATGCCTATGTGCGTGGCAAGGGACATGGCCGGGAGGACGCCGAGGATCTGACGCAGGCATTCTTTGCCCGGTTCCTTGAGAAGAACAGTCTGGCGGGACTCAGCAGCGAGCGTGGAAAATTCCGCGCCTTCCTTCTTGCCGCGCTGAAGCATTACCTGGCAAACGAATGGGATCGTGCCTCCCGGCAGAAGCGCGGCGGAGGCGCGATCCATCTTTCGCTCGACTGGGAGAGCGCAGATGAACGTTACCAGTGTGAGGTGGTGGATTCGCTCAGCCCGGATCGCCTGTATGACCGCGCTTGGGCGGTGACCCTGCTCGAGCTCGTGGTGGCGCGGCTGCGCGAGGAGCACGCCGCAGAGCAGAGGGTGGAGCAATTCGATCTCCTGAAGCCATTCCTCACCATGGGCAAAGGGTCCATCCCCTACGCGAAGGTGGCGGCGGAACTGGACAAGACAGAAGGTGCGACGCGCGTCGCCGTTCATCGTCTTCGCCAGCGCTATCGGGAGGTGTTGCGCGAGGAGATTGCCCAGACTCTGGTGGAACCCTCCGCCGTGGCGGATGAGATGCAGGCGCTCTTTGCCGCCTTTGCTGGTTGAACCTGATCGGTGAAGCGGTATCACTGGCGTCAGCAACGCATTCATCCCCCCTTGGCCCAGAACGACCAGCCACAATCTCCAAAGCCGGAAGGCAGCAGCCAGCTCCTTCGTGGGAGCGAGTTGCGGATTGTCGCCGGCTTGTTGCTGGCAGCCCTCGTCATTCCCTGTTTCGTGATGGCTCGATCCTACAGCGTCTGGCAGGTGGTCGCCTTTGCAGCGCTCACCGTGGGCGTGGTGCATGGAATGATTTTCGCGTGGCTGTGGTGCCGCTACCGCGCGGCGCGAGCACGGGCGCTTGCGGATGTCCGGTTGATGCTCGGAGCGAAGGTGAAGACCCAGCTCACCCTCATCATGGCCGCCGCATCACAATCCGAAGCCGAAACGCGGCAGCGCAGTGTGCAGAACGCTGCCGAGGAGATCACCGGGGCGTTGCAGACGTTGGGTGAAGATGCGTTGCGTGAGTGGCACTTGCGTCATGACGAGGCGCTGAAGGCGGCAAGAGCAAAGGGATTGAAGTTGGGTCACTAGAGAACTCGTCGGTTATGCTCCGTCATACCCATGGCTCTGCGACAACAATATGGGCGTTGCTGTGTTGCTTCCTGGCATCATGTTCTGAACACAGTGCGCCGAAAACGACAATCACAGCAGGCTCTTCGAATCTCGCAATTTTGACCTACGCCACATCGAAGGATGGCGGAGCTATCGTCAAGGAGGGCCATATGATCGACTCCGATGATCCGCTGTTGGCAGGTCCACACCCTGTCAACTTGCAGCCCACGGGCCCTGACGGCAGAAGGTTTGGAAGCAACATCCTAGCCCTAGAATGGCTCTCGGGGAGATCCGCTGCTGACGAGCCGACGTTGACCAGCAGTTTTCCTGATTTGATTCCAAAGATCAACGCACTGAATCGAGATTCGAAAGCAACCAGTCTCGTCCTCTACAAACTGCCGCCAGGAAAGTATGTCATCGAGGCCTTCCTGACAGGGCATTGTTATGCCTTTGCTCACAAGGAAGTGCAGTTGAGCGAAGGTCTCATCGACTGTCCGGTTCAACTCCCTCCAGTAGCATGTGTCACAATGAAGCTTTTCAAGGAGTCCGACCGCAGGCGGACAGCTGAACTCAACCATCAAGTCACGTGCGTTTTCAGATTCAAGGACCGTCGTGCAAAAAGTTGCATTTGGAGTAGCCCATGGCGCCGGGAATTCGAAGGAGTGACAGAGATCTGTGTTCCTTATCCCGCCAAACTAGAAGGCTGGCTCGTGACTCAGAAGTCCAAAGATGATGCAATTCCTGGCATGGGTGTGGAATTGGACGAGATCGACATTCCAACAAACTACCGGGCCGGTGATGACCTTCCCATCAAGATCAAAGATCCCGCTGCGTGGGACAAACGTCTTCCTGATTGGGTCATTCCCCGGCAGCAACGTCTCGCCATTGACGATTGATCCCGAATCCGTTTTCAAGGGATATCGTTTACTGAAAAACCTCCACTTGCTCGTGCAGGATGCAGCTAAGATCGTGGTTCGCTCGTATCTCCAGCGCCTATTACTTCTTCGGAAACGTCCGCTTCAGCCCTGACAATCCAACATCGCCCCATCATGAGCACCAAAGTACAGGTTATCTTCTACAGCCTCTACGGGCACATTTATCAAATGGCGGAAGCCGTGGCCGCCGGTGCGCGCGAAGCGGGTGCGGAAGTGGAACTGCTACAGGTGCAGGAAACGCTTCCTGATGAAATCATCGCCAAGATGGGCGCCACCGAAGCGAAGAAGGCCTTCGAGCATGTGCCCATCGCGGATCCAAAAAAACTCGCGGAGGCCGATGCCATCATCTTCGGTACCGGCACGCGCTATGGCAGCGCCACCGCGCAAATGCAGACCTTCTTCGATGCCACCGGCTCGCTCTGGACCTCCGGAGCCTTGGTGGGCAAGACAGGCGGTGTCTTCACCTCCACGGCAAGCCAGCATGGTGGACAAGAGACGACGCTCATCAGCATGCAAACCTTCCTCTTCCATCAGGGGATGGTGGTGGTGGGCATGCCGTATGCGGCGCAGGAGCTGCTGAACATGAAGGAAATCACCGGCGGCTCACCGTATGGCGCCACGACCATCACGGATGCCCAGGGGCAGCGCCTGCCCAGTGAGAATGAGCTGGCCATTGCGCGTTACCAGGGCAAGCACACCGCGCAGATCGCGGCGAAGCTGGCGGCGAAGTAGCCGACTGGGGCATCTTTCAATGAGCGCGCTGCGAAAGTCCCACAGCGCCGCGCAGTGGCCCACGCCTGCCTATTGCTTCATCGCCCTCAGCACGAAGACGC
>JAEYUU010000313.1 GCA_023429545.1 Verrucomicrobiota bacterium | reverse complement strand
TAGCAATCGTATCCAAGGCGGCCGCATCCTCGGCAAATGGCCCTGCGTCGTGGAGAACGACTCCCCCGCCGGCCCCGGTGACATGCAGATCCAGCACGACTACCGCAGTGTGTTTGCAGAAGTGCTGCGCGGTTCGTTGGGACTCGATGCCAAAGCCGCGAGCGCCGTGTTTCCCAAGTGCGACTTCGGCAAGGTGGGATTGGTGGCGTAGTTGGCGGGCCTCTTCATGCGAGCATGAGCTCGCAAGGTGCACACCAAAACGGGGGCAAGAGTGCCCCCGATGCTCGGTAAATGCGTTCGTGTGATGACAGCGTCCACATCGATATCTCTTTAAAGGAGCGTCAGCTCCTTCAAGGATCGGGGGACACTCTTGTCCCCTCAGCGAAACGTCTCCTGATCCAACCACCCCGCTCTACATATCAACCCATGAAAAACGGGAAGCCGTCTCCAGCTTCCCGTTTCACAAGATGGGTATCTCTATCTGAGCAGCAGCGACTAGCTCGCCGCCTTCACCACGGCTTCCGCCGTCATGCCGAGTTCCTTCATGACGATATTGCCAGGGGCGCTGATGCCGAAGCGGTCGATGCCGAGCACCTTGCCAGCGGTGCCGACGTACTTCCACCACAGGGCTGACACACCGGCCTCGATGGCGACCCGCTTCGTGCAGGTGGGTGGGAGCACTTCATCACGATAGGCCTGCGTCTGGCGATCGAAGCGCTCAAAGCAGGGCACGCTGACGACGCGGACGCCATCACCGAGCTGCTTCGCGGCATCCACCACGTGCTGCACTTCAGAACCGCTCGCGAGCAGGATGGTCTTGAGCTCACCTTTTTCCTTCACCAGCACATAACCGCCCTTGAGCGTGCCTTCGCGGCGCACGGAGGCGCTGGCGCTGCCCTGGTGCGGGATATCCTGGCGGGTCAGCGCGAGGAGCGTGGGGCCGTCCGGACGGCTGAACGCGGCGGCAAAGGCAGCGGCGCACTCCTCGGCATCGCCGGGGCGGATGACGTCGAGGTTCGGGATGAGGCGGAGACCGCTCACCGTTTCCACCGGCTGGTGGGTCGGGCCGTCTTCACCCACACCCACGGAGTCATGCGTGAAGATGTAGGTCGCGGGAAGCTTGGCCAGCGCAGCGAGACGCATGGAGGGACGGCAGTAGTCAGCGAACACCAGGAAGGTGGCACTGCTGGCACGGAAGAGACCGTCGTACTTGATGCCATTCACAATCGCGGCCATCGCGTGCTCACGAATGCCGAACCAGATGTTGCGGCCGGTGGGCGTATTCTTGGAGAAGTCGCCGCCGTCCTTGATGTAGTTCTTCGTGGAGCCAAACAGGTCGGCGCTGCCCGTGATCATGTGCGGGATCGCCTTCGCCAGGTGGTTCAGGATCTCGCCACCGCTGTTGCGGGTCGCGGCCTTGCCTTCGGCGGGATACTCGGGGATGAGCTTCAGCAGCTCTTCCGGCGAGTAGTCGTGGGTGATCGCGTCTTCGAGCTGTTGCTTGAGCTGGGGATTGGCCTTGCCCCACGCTTCGAAACGCTTCTGCCAGTCGGCCTTCGCAGCGACGCGCTTTTCCTTCAGCTCGGCGAAGTGAGCCTTCACTTCCTCGCTGACGAAGAAGTGCTGGTCAGCAGGCAGGCCGAGTGCGGCGCGAGCAGCGTCCACGAACTTCGCGCCACCTTCACCGTGGGCCTTGGCGGTGCCGGCCACTTCGGGAATGCCGCGACCGATCTCGGTCTTGGCGATGATGATCTTGGGCTTGTTGTTGTTGCTCGTCTTCGCGCGGTCGATCGCGCTGTAGATGTCGCCCAAGCTGTGGCCATCGATGGTGATCACATCCCAGCCCATGCCTTCGTACACCTTGGCGGTGTCTTCGCTCTGGGTTAGCTTCGCCATCGCGTCGAGGGTGACGTCGTTGGAATCGTAAATGAGGATCAGGTTGTCGAGTCCGTTGTGACCGGCAAAGGACACCGCTTCACGGGCCACGCCTTCCTGGAGGCAGCCGTCGCCGGCGAGAACGAAGATGTGGTTGTCGAGCAGCTTGAAGTCCGCCGTGTTGTATTTCGCCGCGGCCATCTTGCCGCTGATGGCAAAGCCGACCGCATTGGCCACGCCTTGGCCGAGGGGACCGGTGGTGCACTCCACGCCCACGGTTTCGAACGACTCCGGGTGGCCGGGGGTGTGGCTGTGGAGCTGGCGGAAGTTCTCCAACTCCTTCATCGGCAGGTCATAGCCGGCGAGGTGCAGCCATGTGTAGATGAACATCGAACCGTGGCCCGCGCTCAGGATGAAGCGGTCGCGGTTGAGCCACTTGGGGTCAGTCGGGTCGCACTGCAGTATTTCTCCGAAAAGGACCGCCCCGACTTCCGCCGCTCCAAGGGGCAAACCGAGGTGGCCGGACTGGCACTTGTGCACCGCATCCATGGCGATTCCACGGGCTTCATTGGCGGCTTTGGCAAGAATAGCTTTGTTCATCTATTTTTTATGGGGTGGGTGCGAGGAGTGCCGGAAGGGTGCGGAAAAAGGGCTGGCTACCTACCGCAGCAGGGCCGATCTGCAAGGGCGAAGTGGACCCCTGCCCGCCCCTCGGGCAAGGGGTTTCAGGTGACGGGTTGGGCACAGCCCGACTGCATCCGGGAGCTGGGTGAGGCTTTCCGAGGCCACCTAAGACCAGCCTTACGGCACCTGCACCGATCGGCCAGCTACCTCAGCGCCTATTTGGCTGATAACTATTGTGAACCTTCATCAGTATTTCCGACGGCTGGCTGTCCTTTCCAATCTCGACGACAAGGTTGTGGATCCCTTCATCTGTCACGAGGAAAAACGTAAGGTCCCTCCCGAGCATGATGTTCACACTTTTGGTCACCAGTGTTTTGCTGCCCCCTGAAACGGACATCTCGATGCACTCAAAGTCCAGCCGTACCACCGCCTCTCCGTTCGGGTTGCGTTGCATCACCGGTGTGACGCGAGAAAAAGCAAAGTACCCAGGCTCCGCCTCATACCCTTGGGTATATATTGATTCGCCCTCTCCAACGGCAGCATGGGTCGCGGGGAACTCGTCGCTGGGATTGCCTGAAAAAGCGGATGCCAGTTCTCGCATCGCCGTTTCGGTTGTGGGAGGCCGGGAAACTGGAAAACGGTGGTTCTTTTCTTTGGTTGCATTCCCAAGCTTGCTCCCAGTCTCAATCGTCCCAGCGACAGATTTCGGAAACGGACGAGTCGAACTCCAGCCCAGATATACTGCGAGCAGGATCACAAGTGCCAGAAGGCAAGTCTCGACGAGAGATTTCATGGCGTGGGCACACGTGATCATGCCGCCCTAAATACCTCCTGCAACGACTAGTGCCCGAGAATAGGGGACACACCCTTCCAATTGAATATAAAATGCCAAGATGCGCCGCGTGTCTGCATCTTAGCCACTCACTGCCAACTTCTCCAAGTCCGCACGTGTGGTT
>JAEYUU010000307.1 GCA_023429545.1 Verrucomicrobiota bacterium | reverse complement strand
CCCGTACAGGGAAAGAGGTCACTGACGGGGATGCCGGACTTCCCATACGGCTTGAACATCCATGGGCTGGCGAGGACGCTGCCGTTGCTGTCGAACTGCGTGGCCTCGATCTTCATTTTGAAGGGCTGGCCGTTCTCCTTCTGCAGCAGTGGCTTCGGGTCAAAGCTGTCCACATGCGACACACCGCCATCCATGAAGAGCAGGATCACATTCTTCGCACGTGGGAGGAAGTGCGGCTTCTCACCACGGGTAGTGCCGGCCAGCATGGCATTGAGCGCCAGCCAGCCGAAACCGTGCGCTCCACACTGCAGAACCTGCCTTCGATTGATGAGAGGACTCATGGGATGAAGATGAACTCCTTCATGTTGAAGAGAGCATGAGTGAGGTCCTGCCAGGGTGAGGTGGCCGGCTTCGGTTTGGCGCCGCCCGTTCCCGATTTTGCCACCGGCTCCAGCGAACGCACTTGCAGGAAATCCAGCGCACCTGCCAGTTCACGTGGCGAGGGCGCGCGGCCGAACGCCTCCTGATACATCATGATGATGCGCTGCCCGTTGTCCAAAGGCAGGGCCTCCACGCGACGCGCCCACGTCTGCGCCTGATGCAGCACGAAGGGATCATTCATGAGCGTGATGCTCTGCGCGGGCACATTCGTAATGCTGCGCGTTCCCGTGGGATTGTTCGGTCGAGGGAAGTCGAACACGGTCAGGAAATCGCTGAGGAAGTTCCGCCGCACTTCGAGGTAGATGCTGCGGCGGCCCTGACCGTCGAGCGGACCTGAAAGCGGTTGCTTGTCCGGATCCACCGCAGTGCGGTAGTAGAAGGGCACACCCGGCCCGCCCTGGCTGAGGCTGAGATTTCCTGCAGTGCTGAGCATGGCATCGCGGATGGACTCCGCCGGAAGCCTGCGCACATGCGCATGGGACAACAGCAGATTGCCCGGGTCTTTTGCC
Organism: Verrucomicrobiota bacterium; assembly: GCA_023429545.1. GTDB lineage: Bacteria > Verrucomicrobiota > Verrucomicrobiia > Verrucomicrobiales > Verrucomicrobiaceae > Roseimicrobium. Next base: position 1,815 of record JAEYUU010000307.1, on the reverse strand, counting down.
AGCGCATCCATGCCCGGTTCACTGCTGGTCTGCCACGTGCTGCTGGTGACGATGTAGCGGACCATCTTCTTCACCGACCACCCGTCCTCCATGAATTTCGAAGCGAGATGATCGAGCAGTTCAGGATGCGATGGTTTGTCCCCCATGCGCCCGAAGTTATCCGTACTTCCTACGAGACCTCGCCCGAAGAGGTGGTGCCAGATGCGGTTCACCATGACGCGGGCCGTGAGCGGATTGTCGCGCCGCGTGAGTTCCATGGCGAGCGCGTAACGATCCCCTCGCGGATGCATGAGGGACCGACCACCCAGCACGTCAGGCATGCGACGCGGCACCATCTCACCCGGAGTCAGGTGATCCCCCCGCATGAACACGGGTGAGTCATGCCCGCTGCGATCATCCTGCACCCCCGGCGCGCGCCGGGCTGCGGGGACGCGTGTTTCGATATCGCGGAATTGCTTCACGAGAGCGCCCAGCTTCGTGCCAGGCGCAGAGCCATTCGGCAGCAGTCCCTCCTCCAGCAGCGCCTGTAACAGATGCGCCTGGGCATCGCTGACCTTCCCCTTCTTCCACACGACCACGGCTGCCCGCGTGGTGGACTCGAATCGTCCCACGTACGCCTCCCAGGATTCATCCACCCCCTGCATGAGGCCCGCAGGCAGCGCATCCCGAGGCGGCGGATTTTTTCCATCATCATGCAAGGCAACATCCAGGATGCCGAAGCTTGAGAGTTCCTGGGACTTTTCCCACTTCGCGGCGTCCTTCACATTGCCCACGGTCGGAAGGTCATCGCGAGTCATCACCTCGAGATGTGCACGCCTGCCAATCCATTGCTCGCGAAGCCTCATGGTGATCCAGCTCGGCACAGGGTTGGTGAGGTCCTTGTTGGCCGGAGCGAAGAGCAGGATATCACCCTGGCATCCCTCCACCACGAGGCGCAGCCTGGCCTTCCCCGTACCGGAGGCAAGCACACTGACATTCCGTTTCTCAAGGACGAACTCCGGGGAGCGCAGCGATCCACCATGACGTTCGGTGATGGCATCAGAATAGTATCCCGCAGGCTGGATGGCGCGCACGATGGCGTCGCCGCCGCCATGCAGGGACAGGGTGCCCGCGACAGCAGGACGATCTGGCAGCCCCGGACCGGAATGGCACCAATGAACAGGGGAAAGCGGGTGGGAGGCGGGGCTGGCCACCGTTGGTGTGGCGCGCGTGCCGTTGAGTGGTGCAAGTGGAGAAGTTCCCGCAGCCTTCAAGAGAACCGCGCGCAGAGCATCACCATCGATGGGGTGGTTCAGCCAGCGCGAGGAGAGTTCGTCGCGAATGACGCCCTTGAGGTTGATAAGTTCCTTGTCATGCCGCGTCAGACGCCTTGGGTCATCGATGATGTTCAGCACGGGACGGGCACCGGTGAACACTCCATAGAGCGCGTAGAAATCGGCAGTGGAGATGGGATCAAACTTGTGATCATGGCACCGCGCACAAGAAATGGTAAGGCCCATGAATGCGCGGCTCAGATTCTCAATCTGCCAGTCGAGAACAGAAGCCTGCTCGCGCATCACATCCACGGGCGTGGCATAAAACTCCGACATGCGCTGATAAGCCGTGCCCAGCAGGGATTCATTGACGCCCAGGGCGGCATTCATCCGTGGCGACTCCAGCAGATCACCGGCGATCTGCTCCTGAATGAACCGGTCATACGGCACGTCCTCATTGAAGGCGCGCACCAGATAGTCGCGATAACGCCACGCATGTGGATTCAGGTAGTCATGCTCGGAGCCGAATGTCTCCGCATAGCGGGCCACATCCATCCAGTGG
>JAEYUU010000277.1 GCA_023429545.1 Verrucomicrobiota bacterium | reverse complement strand
GCACAATGACCAGCTCGTGGCGGTAAACCAGGGAGGCAAGCGCAAGGGCTCCGGCTGCGCCTACCTCGAAACCTGGCACAACGATGTGGAGGACTTCCTTCACCTGCACGATCAGACCGGTGACCTGCGCCGCCGCACGTTCGACATGAACACGGCGAACTGGATTCCCGACCTCTTCATGAAGCGCATGGAGGCCCGCCAGGAGTGGACCCTCTTCCGCAGCAATGACGTGCCGGATCTGCACGAGCTCTACGGCCGCGCCTTCGAGACCAAATACGTGGAGTATGAAGAGAAGGTCGCCAAGGGTGAGATCTACGGGAAGAAGGTTCCCGCCCTCGACCTGTGGAAGAGCATGCTGAAGCTCCTCTTCCAGACGGGCCATCCCTGGATCACCTACAAGGATCCGTGCAACGTGCGCAGCCCGCAGGATCACTGCGGTGTCATCCACAGCTCAAATCTCTGCACCGAAATCACGCTGAACACCAGCGCCGATGAAACCGCCGTGTGCAACCTCGGCTCCGTGGTGCTGGAAAGCCACCTCACCGACACCGGTGACATCGATCATCCGAAGCTGCGCGAAACCATCCGCATGGCCGTGCGTGCGCTGGACAACGTGATCGACATCAACTTCTACCCGACCGAAGCCGCACGCCGCGCCAACAGCCGCCACCGTCCCATCGGCCTTGGCGTCATGGGCCTGCAGTACGCACTGTATCGCAAGGGTGTTCCCTTCGGCTCAGCGGAAGGTGTCGCCTTCAATGATGAGATCATGGAAGCCGTGGCTTTCTACGCCTACGAAGCCTCCAGCGACCTCGCCGCCGAGCGTGGCACCTACTCCAGCTACGAAGGCAGCAAGTGGTCTCGTGGCCTCCTCCCGCAGGACACCGTGGATCTCCTCGAGCAGGAGCGCGGCGTGCCCATCGAAGTGGTCCGTGGCGGCAAGCTCGACTGGAAGCCGGTGCGTGAGAAGATCGCGAAGCAGGGCATGCGTAACAGCAATGTCATCGCCATCGCCCCGACAGCGACGATCTCGAACATCATGGGCAGCAGCCCGTGCATCGAGCCCCTCTATAAGAATCTCTTCGGCAAGGAGAACCTTGGCGGCGCCTATCTCATGCTCAATCCTTACCTCCAGAAGGATCTGAAGAAGCTCGGCCTGTGGAACAACGACATGCGCGAATCACTCATCCTCTCCAACGGTGAGCTGGAGCCCATGGATAATGTGCCCGTCGCGCTGAAGAAACGCTACGCCACCGCCTTCGCCATCGATGCCGAGTACGTGCTCGACGCCGCCGCGCGCCGCCAGAAGTGGATCGACCAGAGCCAGAGCACGAACCTGTGGTACTCCGCCGTGGATCTCGCCACGCTGTCCCGCATCTATCGCGGCGCCTGGCGCAAGGGTCTGAAGACCACCTACTACCTCCGCACGTTGAGCGCCACGAACATCGAGGCCTCCTCCGTGGTGAAGGAGAAGGAACTCCGCGGTGTCATCGCCGGTGGTCAGGCTTCCGCGGCAGCAGGGAAAAGCGCCTCACCCTCCGCCGGCGGTGGGCCTGCGGATCCCATCGAGTATGCCACCTGGCTCGCCGCACAACGCGACAAGGCCATCAACGGCAAGGAATGCGAAGCGTGCACCTAGGATGGCTGATGGTTGATGGTCGATAGCCTGAGACCAGGAAAAGAAGAAATTAACGCAAAGCAACCAAGCAACAAAGAGGCACCGATCCGCTCGGTGCCTCTTTGTTTTCTGCACTTGTGCGGGTGACCTGCGTTCACTCCGTTTGCGTCCGATAGCATGTGACCGTCGGCACTATGACAAGAGCATCGCGAAACTTCCTGCGTTCCTGCCACGCCCCAATCCCCTGTCTCCTTTGCTGCTTTGCGCTTTTTCCTCAGGCTCTTAAATCTCAACTCTCAACCTCTTCACTTCTTCACCCGCACTCCCTGTGTCATCACAAAGGGCCCGGCCGTGCTCACCGCCTTGATGATGCCGCCATTCGCATCGGTGCGCAGACGCACGAGCCACTCGCGTTGCACTTCCTGGAATGCTGCCGCCACATCCACCATGCCCGAGGCTGGCACGGGATTGCCTTCGGAGATTCTTCTCTGCAGGTCGGCCATGAACTCCGCCGTGGCCGTCTTGTCCGTGGGCCAGATGGTCAGCAGCACCTGCTGAGCGCCCGCCAGGGTGAAGGCACGCTGTAGCGCCAGCAGCCCGTCTGCCTCGGGTCGCAGCGGATCCACCCGCGTCGCGCACGCACTCACACTGGCCAGCGCCGTCTTCCGCAGATCCAGCGTGGCAACCTCCGCCGCGGTGAAGATACCATCCTCCACATCGACGTCCGCCTCTGCATGGAGCTCCGCATCCGGCGTGGCACGCTGTCCCTCCTTCCAGGCTGCCAGCACTCCCTCTGAACCGCTCAGGAGAAGTCCCGACGTGTGCGTGACGGTGCTGCCCCCACCGCCTTCCAGGGCCTGATGCCGCCGCATCTCAAACTTCGGCAGGAAGAACAACGGTGCTTCCACCTTCAGAAACGATGCCGCCTTCGCATCCGCACGAAGTTTCTTCTCCAACGCTCCGGCAAGGGCTGGCGTATGCTCCGTGGACTCCAACGGTGTCGCCGGATGGCTCATGGGTGGGAGCAGAGCCAGATCCCGTGCGGCGGATAGTTGACGCAGTGCCAGCAACTCCGCAAGGAATCGTCCGTCCGGCTCCAGCAACAGCGTGGGAAAAGAGACTAGCTGCAATGCGTCATCAGGGCACAGGATGAGCATCGTGGGAGGCTCTTCAAGGTCCGCCAGCGCCGGCGCCACCAGCATCTGCCCCAGCGCCGCCAGCACCTGTCCTGCCGTGATTCCATCCGTCTGCCCCTGTATCACTTGATGATACAGTCTGATGAGCTCCTCAATGAGCGCCGCGTCTCCCAGCCGCACCTGCTTCACCGCGCCTTTTTTCGGCAGGATGGAAACGCTGAAGCAATCCACCCCGCCCGGCTCACGATGGCGGTAGTAGTCCAGCAACACCGAGCCTTCGGGCATGCCCTCGCGCACCTCATCCAGCGACGTGCGCAAGGCGCGCCGCTTCCAGTTCGTGCCGCCAAGCAGGGTCATGAAGGAGGATTCCGCGTCCGCCATTTCCTCGCGCCGCGTTTCAAGTTCCTGCTGCAAGACACGCGCCTCCGCATAGGGCGTCTCCAGCGTGATGGCAGCCGCCTTGCGCACGGTGGTATTCAGCGACGCGCGCGCCACCTCCACCCGGCCCAGCAACGGCTGCGCGGAAAGATCACCGCTGGCCGGCGCCATCTGGCTGTCCTGCAGCAGCGAGTCCAGCAGCACATGCTTCTGCCGCACCAAGGCGCCCGCAATGGCCTCCGCGCCGCCGTGAGCCGCCACGAGATCGAATTCAGACCGGCGCTGCCGCGAATAGACCAGCCGGTCCTGCTCCGTGCCGGAGTGCATCACATCCCCCAGAGCCAGCTCCTGCACACGCAGCGCCTCAAGCAGGCGTGTGGCGGCCACCTCGCGATCACCACGACGCCCGGCGCACTCGGCGAGTTGGAAATGAAGCTGCGCCGTACCCACCACCTGCCCGCCCGCCACCGCTGTAATCAGATCCAGCATTTCCCGCGCATGGCGCTCCGCGCCGGGCCAGTCGCCACTCCGCGAACGCAGGGTGATGAGATTCTGCAGCACCACGCCTTTGCGTGCCTGCACCGACATGGCTGCCGTGTCCTTGAGCGAAGCCCAGGCTGCCTCATAGTGCGCCATCGCCGCGCCATGCTCGCCCAGCCGCAGGCAGAGTTTGCCGAGCTGCTCCCGCAGCAGAATGCTCGCCGCGGAGGTGCTGCCATGCCGCTCCTCGCAGAGGGCCACAGCGCATTCCAGCAATCTGCGTCCTGCACTCGCGCGATCATGCAGCACCTCCAGCAGACGCACATTTTGGAAAGGCTCCATGGCCTCAGGATCGGCCGGCAGGTTTTCCAGGAAGTCCCTCACCATCCCCTCGTGCGGCGTGCCAGTCGTGTAGCGCGCCAGATTTGCGCAGGCGGCTTTCGCGCCCTCCATGTCCTTCCGCTGCGCCAGGGTGAACATCTCCAGCAGTGCACCGCTGGCGGCGATGGCACGGGTCTGCGGCGTGGTCGCGCTCTGCGTGACTGGGGCAAGCGCCTGACTGGCCTGCAACGCCTCCAGCGCCCGCTGGCTGTCCCCACCGAAAAGCCAGAGGCCCGCATGCTCCAACAAGGTCGCCTGCAAGGGACCCGTGCCAGCATGCTGCTTGCGCAGGAGGCCCATGCGTTCCGCCATGAGTTGCTCCGTCATATCCTTGTCCTTGCGGAGCAGCGTGGGTGGAATCATCTCCTCCAGGAGTTCCAGCAGCCCGGCATCATCCTGCCGCTCGCGACGCTTCTCCAGCACGCCCAGCATCTGGCCCCACGCCGCCTCGATTTGCCGCTTGCGCAGCTTGATGCGCGCCTCGCGGACGCCCACGAACTCCTCCTCCTCCACCTGCCAGGGCGTGTTCCATGAGTTGCGATCCAACTGGGTGAGGATCACCAGCGCTCCTTCATCGTCGCCCGCGCGATCCAGTTCACGGAAGAGTTCCTGCAGGGTCGCGCGCCGCTGTTGCCGGCTCTCCATGTCATCTTCTTCCTTCCGGCCCTCCAGGATTTTTCTCAATACCACTACCGACTCCGAATGACGGCGCTCGCCAGCCAGGTAGGTGGCCAGCGCCTGCGCAGCTTCCATCCAGCCCGGATTGCCCTGCTTGGTTCCGGCAAAGGAAAGCGCCCGGCGGAAATGCTCCTCCGCGGCGGCGGCATCCCCCCGTTGCTCATGGGCGCGTGCCATGTCCAGCAGACTCCACACCACGGCACGACGATCCTCCGCAACAACGGCGGCATCCTTGTCCGCTTGAATGCGCAACACATCGCGTCTCAGCGCGACTGCCATCTGAAAATGTCGCAATCCCAAATCGAGCGAGGCTTCATCCGTACCGTCAGCGCTGTAACCACGGCCAAGCACCGTGTGGAACTGCGCCATGTCCCGCGCGGCCGCCGGACTGAAACTCTCGGGATGTTCTGCCGCGGCACGCTCGAGTTCCAGCAAGGTGGCGGAGATGCGCGCATTCGCCTCATCATGACGGCCAAGCTTTTGCAGCACCCCGGCGAGCGCCACGAGGGTGCGTATCCTTCCGGGTTGATTTGCCTCCGGCTGGCGCCCCTGCAGATCGAGCAACTCCTGGTAATGCCCCAGCGCCTTCTCCGGCATCTCCGCCACATCAACATAGAAGCGGCAGACATCCTGCAGCAGTGACTCCCGCTCCTGCAGCAGGTAGGTGGCCGGGGCTGTATTCGCCGCCGCGGCCTGGGGCGCCTGCTTGCGGTGCCAGTCCAGCAATTCCACGTAGAGCGGCTCAGCGCGATCCACCTGCCGCCGCGCTGCGAGCAGGCCCGCCAGCCGCTCCTGCGCCTGGCGGCAGGCGGCGTCATGCAGCGTCGCCACCTTTTTCCAGACCTTCCAGGCCTCCTCGGTATGCGTGAAATGCTCCTCCTCCCTCCGGGGTTGATACCGTGTCAGCCGGGCCAGGCCGTCGCGGATCTCCGCAGGACGCCGACGCAGACCCGGCAGCACACTTTCTGTTTCCAAGGCAGCGCGGTAGTGCTCCTCTGCCTCCTTGGTTTGATTGAGGTGGAGGCTCAACAGATCCGCCAGGGCAAGGTGTTGAGCGGAGAGCTGCTCATCCATCACACCATGTTTGTTGATGATATCCAGGATGGCGCGCCGTGTGGCCGCCGCGCCGGCGTAGTCCTGTGCCTGGTGGGATTCCTGATGCTCCGCCCACAGGTCCATGGGGGTCACCAAGCGGATGTCCTCCGGACCCGTGGCACCCTGCACCATGAGCAGCAGGTCCCTGGCAAAGGTCTCCCGCAGGGCGCGATCCTCCGTGCGGCCGGAGAACTCACACATCGACAGCAGCGCCCGGCACTGCTCCCACTGCTGGCCCAGTTTTTCGGGACGCTCCAGGCTGGCATGCACCGCCTGCAGCAGGTGCGCGGCCGCCGCATCGCAGTGCTGGCTGTTCATCTCCAGCCACGCCAGCTTCCCGTGAAACTCCGCCACCCAGAGGGCATCCACCTCCGGCTGCTGCTTGAGAATCTCCAGCCCGCGCCGCAGCAGTTCACTGCCCACCTCCAGTTCGCGCGGCGTGATGCTCGCGCTGGCCATGCGGGCGCTCGCCAGCGCTGAGAGGCCCGCAAGTTCCCCCTGCCAGTCGTCGGATGCCTCCGCCTCGCGCAGCGCCTCCTCCGCTCGCGCCATGGCCGCACCCACCTTTCCCCCGCCCAGCAGGGACGTGACTTCAGCCACCAGCGCCTGTCCGGGAAGCACGCTGTGCCTTTCCTCCACCGGACCAGGAATGGGCAGCAACTGCTCCTCCCGCGGCATGGCCTGAGGCATCGGCATCAGTGACGGCACCCGCAGGAGCAGAGGTTCCTCATCATCGCCGTGAGCCCTGCCCAAGCCTGATGCCAGTACAAGAACCACCATCGGCATGGTCATCAGGCAAAAGCTCCGCCGCCAGCGCAGGACACACTGGAAAAAAGCGAATGGCCGGACTGAATGACGAAGGGGAGACATCCAGCTAAGAGTGAGTCCAGAATGAAGATGCAGGGAGCAGAAATCGGGGCAGAGGGAGCACAAGAGAGCGGAGGGCCGCACGTAGTCAATCAGCGATGCGGGTGCAAAACGAGCCGGCGCATCCTTCGCGAGGCGGGCACGAGCCCACAGAATCTGGGGGCACTCTTGCCGCCATATATCGGCTTTCCGTCTCCGCACACTCCATCACCGTTGCGAAGCTGGCACCGCGCCGGGCTTCCCTCCACCACTCACCGGCACCTCGGGCCCCGTGTGCAGCAGCAGCGTTTTCAGGCAGGCATCAAAGATGGGCTCCAGGTTCTCCCCCGCGACCGAGGCGGCGTAGGTGACCTTGATCTTCTTGCCGGGCGGTCCCTCGAAGAAATACATGCCCTGCGCGAGATACACGGTGCCAATGCGGTTGCGCATGGTGATCTTGAATCCCTGCACCCCTGAATCCGTGGTGAAGGGGCCGTCGCTGACGATCTGCAGTTCCGGATTGGTGGCCACCATGTTCTTCATGTGCCCCTCCACAAACTCGCGGAGCGTGCCAGGAAAGACCTCGCTATCGACAATCATCGAGCCACGATCCTTCGCGCCGCGAGGGAACTCAAAAAGGACGGCGTCCCGTTGTTCCTGCCTCTGCACCCAGCCATCCGGAAGCTGGAGCGAGCACCCATGCGCAGCGATGAGCTGCCTCTCCCCCGGCCCGAGTTTCTTCCCCCCGGCCTCCTCCTCCTTGTCCGTGAAGTACCCATACCGGGGCCCGATTTTGATCGCGGCAAAGTATCCAGCGGCAACAACAGCCAGCAGGATGATGATGGTTAACGGACTCTTCATCGCCCGCGACCCTACATGCGTGCAACAAACCGGCAAGGTGAATGGAATGACCGGAACAAGGCAGGACGAAGGCTTCCTTATGACCGTAAGGCTTGCCAAAGAGGATGTCTGGCTATGGTAGCATTCGTCCACCCAGCAATGTTCAGCGAAGACGACCATCTCAATCGCTCGCCCTCGACCGGCCGTTTCAAGCAGGTGGTGGTGGGTTTGGCGCTTCCCGTGTGCATCGTCGTTATCGCGGTCATCGGGATGGTGACGGGCACTGTTCCGATTTACGGCAAGGGAGGCGGTGGCTCGATCACGGGAACAGGGGCAATCATCATTGCCCTCTCCTACCTGGCAGGCGCTGCCTATTTGCACTTTCGCTACTACTGGGAATGGAATGAACGGCTGGAGCCACGTAGCCATGCACTGCAAAGAATCTCTCTCACGCTTTTCATTGTCGGCTTCGTAGCCGGAATGGTATGCGCATTCATGGAAGTCTGAATGCGTCCGACTGAATAGCCCCTTAACCGGAGGAAATGGTTCCCGTGGCAAGGACCAAAGTCGCAGTCTCGTTACACAGATCACAGTTTACGGCTCCGAAATCCCTGATTACTGGTTACCCAGCCACCCCTTTTCCACCTTGCTGAACCTCCCCATCCGCCCCCGCCGCAACCGGCGCACCGCTGCCATCCGCGACCTCGTGCGCGAGACGGAGCTCACGCCCTCGCATCTCATCTACCCGCTCTTCGTCCATGCGGGCACGGAGAACCAGCCCATAGCCTCCATGCCCGGCTGCACCCGCTGGACCGTGGACGGGCTGGTGAAGGAGGCGGGTGAGGCGCACGCGCTGGGAGTTCCCGCCGTGGTACTCTTCCCCGCCATTTCGGACCGGGTGAAGACTCGCGACGCGGCTGAGGCCTGGAATGCCAAGGGGCTCGTGCCCCGTGCCATCAAGGCCCTGAAGAAGGCGCATCCCACCCTGTGCGTGATCACGGATGTAGCGCTCGACCCCTACAACTCGGATGGCCATGACGGCCTGGTGTCCGACGATGGGCGCATCCTCAATGACGAGACCGTGGCAGCCCTCTGCAAGCAGGCCCGCTGCCACGCAGATGCCGGAGCCGACATCGTCTCCCCCAGCGACATGATGGACGGTCGCGTGGCTGCCCTGCGCGCCGCGCTGGATGAAACCGGCCACCATGATGTGGCCATCCTCTCCTACACGGCGAAGTACGCCAGTGCCTGCTATGGCCCCTTCCGCGGAGCTTTGGATTCCGCGCCCAAGTTCGGCGACAAAAAGACCTACCAGATGGACTACGGCAATGCTCGCGAAGCCGAGCGCGAAGCCGCCCTGGATGAAGCCGAGGGCGCCGACATGCTGATGGTGAAGCCCGCCACCCTCTATCTCGACATCATTCACCGCCTCCGGGCGAAGTCGAATCTTCCCATCGCCGCCTATCACGTTAGCGGGGAGTACCTCATGATCAAAGCCGCCTCCGCCAGCGGCTGGCTCGACGAAAAGAAAATGGTGCTGGAGACCCTCACCAGCATCCGCCGGGCGGGTGCGGACATGATTCTCACCTACTTCGCCAAGGACGTGGCGAAATGGCACGCCAGCGTAGAATAGACCGAAAGCCACCCGGCACGCGCATGCGCTGAAACGAATCCGCGCCCTCTGGCTGCGGGGCGGGGTCCTAAATAAATACTGAAAGCGCACTTTTTGGGCGCGTGTCTGCGTTTGCCTAGGATTGCAGGAGCAATTTGTGGTATTGCACAGGCCATTTCTGACCCCCCCGGGGGGCACCTGTGCCTGCGTCCTAACATCCCTCTGCTCAATCGATTCTGATCTAAATGCACATATAAATCACACTCGCTCGAGCGTCTTTTTGCACGACATTTATTCGCGAATTCGATTATCCAGCTTCAATTCATGTCTCAGCTTTCCTGTGTTCACTGCAGTCAACCGATGGGCGACAACCCCACCCGGAAGGGGAGCACGCTGATCTGTCCGTCCTGTGGTGGCAATATGTACGTGCCGCAAGTCCAGCAAAAGATGGCTGCCACGGCCCCGACAGCTGCAAGTGCAACGCAACCGTCCGGGCCACGCAAGGCCGCGCCACCCATCCGTCCCAGGACCAGCAAGCAAAGCTCCGTGAGTTCCACCGGGGTGGGCGTCACGCTGGTCATTCTGGCTATCGTCGTGATTGGTGGCGGAGGGCTCAGCTTCGCAGGTTATCTCGTTTACAAGGCGTCTAGAATACGCATCGACGCCCAGGAGCAGCGGAAGGCGGAGTTCATGGCGGCGGACTTGGAAGCGCAGAGGCTGGAAAAGGAAAAAGCCCTGACCTCCCCCTCACTTGCCATCCGGAGGGAACCGACGAGTCAGGACCTCGCAACACTTCAGAGGATCTACACCGCCCTTGTTGAAGGTGACGCGAGCACCTCACAGGACTACAAGGAAGACATGGCCCGAGCCGGTCTGAATCGCCTGCTTACGGCAGTGCGGATTGCCAAAGACGCGAACTTTGAAGAATCCCGCAAGATCATCACGGATTTGCGCCAGGTCATGGACACTCACCAGAACGAATCCACGTACCCTTTCATGCAGTTCGTGAAGCAGCTGGAAGAGTCCGAGTTCCAGGGGATCTCCAAGGAGGCACTTGTGAACGAGGCGCACTCCAGAATCCCTGTGGTGGAAGAGTACGTGAAACAGTATTGGGCCTTGGAGCGCAAGATCATCGATCAGTACGAGCTGGCCATCAACCACCTGGAAGCGACTCGGGGCACTTGGAAAATTGAAGGTGAATCGCTCGTGTTTGAGCAACCCAAGGACGCAGAGAGGTACAAGGTTTTCTTCGCCGAAGTGGACAAACACACCCAGAGCAAGTTGAAGCTGAATGCAGGAGACAGCCAGGTGGCGAAGGATTTCGAACAATTCCTCAAGCAGTAGTGCACCATCCCCACGGTCACGAAAAAGGCCGGAGCATTTCCGCCCCGGCCTTTCTGGATTTTTAGTTGAGAACGTTCGTGACGGTTACTTGAGCACCACCTTGAAGGTCTTCTTGCCTTCCATCTTGATGCCGGGAATGTTCTTGAACTTCTCGGCGGCTTCAGCCTGGGTCATGTTGTCACCGGACTCCATCATCTCGCCGAAGACCTCAGGCTTTTCGAGCAGCTTGTCGAACTCGACATCGAGGAAGGTCACGGTGTCACCGGCCACATTCGTCGCGTCTGAGCTGGCGATACCGCTGGCGGACTTGAGTTCCACCGTCATGCGCATGCCGGCGACCATGGGCTTCATCATCGCCACCTGGGCAGCCATCTGTTCCTTGGGGATCTTGGGCTTCTCGACCGGAGTCGTGCTCTTGGGCTTGTCGTCGGGGCTGGTGACCGTCAGCGTGCCGCCGTCCAGCTTGAAGGTCATCGGGCGCTCGGGTTCATTACCGGCCTCGGGTCCCTTGGAAGCGAGAGGGGTGTACTTGAGCTTGTTGATGTCTGCCACCGCATAGGTCACCTTCACACCACCACGGCCATCCGGAAGAGTGACTTCCTCGTGGGATTTCACCGTCACGCCTTCGCCGAGCTTCTTGGCCCGTTCTTCGGCCTTGGCCTTGTCCGGCACCATTTCCTTCAGGCCCGCGGCAGGATTGCCCGGCTCATTCGCACCACCACCGCCGAGCATGGCCTTGAGCTGCGCACCCAGGAGTGCGGTTTCCTCGATCGTGGCCGAGCCGTCCTTGTTGACGGTCACCACGGACTTCATTTCAAAGCAGGAGGTCAGTCCGAGGGTAACCGCCGCCAGGGTGACAAAGGAGAGAATTCGTTTCATGGAGCGGCAGTGTACGCAGCACTCCACCAGAGGCACAAGGGGAAAGCGAAACTTTACTTTGCGGCAATCCTGTCACACGACAGGCCGGAATTACAAGCGCTGGGCGTTCGTCCGCACCCAGGCCAGAGCCTCCTCGGGAGTGTTGAGTGTGCCTTCGAGTTGCAGGTCCTGCACGGTGCGTAGGATCTCCCCCACCCTGGGTCCGGCGGGCATGCCCATGGCCATGATTTCGTGGCCGGTGATCAGCGGCTTGGGCAGCAGCGGCTTGTGCTCCGCCGCGAACTCCGCCTCTTTCGCCCGGAGGAATTCATAGTTATCAGTCAGTCCATTGCTGCTCATGCAATCCACACGATGCAGTTCCATCTCGTCCTCATAGGTGGGCTTTGCCATGAGGCGCTTGAGCTTGCTGACGCGCATCTTCTGCACGTCCTTGAACGTCATGTGATTCGCCACGGCCTCCACGGTGGGATGGATCACATCATTGGGAAACTTCAGCCGGCGCAGGATCTCCTCCGTCATCTCCGCCCCGAGCTTGTCATGCCCGTTGAACCGGATGCGCCCTGTTTCATCCACGGCGAAGGTCGCAGGCTTTGCAATGTCATGGAACAACACCGAGAGCACCAGTGGCAGTGAGACATTTTCGGGCAGCAGCGCCAGCATGATGCGCGTGTGCTTGAAGACATCCCCCTCCGGGTGCCACTGCGGCGGCTGCTCACACCCCTGCAGCGCGAGAATCTCCGGCAGCACCGCCTTCATCAGCCCGCTATCGACCAGCAGATCGAAGCCACGCACGCGAGCCGGGTGCAGGAAGATTCTTACCAGTTCTTCGCGAATGCGTTCGGCGCTCACGGTGGCCACTTCGGGCGCAAGCTCCTGCATTGCAGCCCAAGTCTCCGCCTCGATTTCAAATCCCAGCATCGTGGCGAAGCGCACCGCGCGCAGCAGGCGCAGATGATCCTCCCGGAAACGCAAACGCGCCTCACCAATGGCACGTAACACGCGACGTTCCAGATCCGCCCGGCCACCCACATAGTCCAGCACCTCCTCCGCGATGGGATCGAAGAAGATGCCATTCACGGTGAAATCCCGCCGCTGCGCATCCTCCACAGCACTGGTGAACTCCACCGAATCCGGCCTCCGCCCATCCGAGTACGAGCCGTCCCGGCGGAAGGTCGCCACTTCGATCTGATGCGGACCCATGCGCACAATGATCACACCGAAATGCGCGCCCACGGGGATCGAATGCGGAAAGAGAGCCTGCACCTGCTCCGGCCGCGCGCTGGTGGCCACATCGTAGTCCTTGGGGGTCACACCACGCAGCATGTCCCGCACACAGCCGCCGGCGAAGACGGCCTCATGGCCGGCTTTAACGAGGGTGCGTACGACTTTGACAGCGGCGTTGCGCATGGATGATGAATGAGAGCAACGACGATTGCGTCACGAGCGCATGTGGTCAATCACGAAGCCCGTCACGGGGTGCCGGGTGCGACCGATGGCACGGTGGGGAGCATCGCCGGTGGTGGCGCAGGCTGGGGTGTGGTGATGACTGCAGGCTCTGCGACCGCAGCGGGGGTGCCGGAATTGGCGTCGGGGAGATAACTGGTGCCTCCGGGCGCGGTTGTCGAACCCGTCGGCGCAGGCACCTTGGAAGAGGTGGTGGTCGTAGTGGGATACACATACGTGCGCTTCACCCTCGGCGGCTTCACCGTGGGCAGCTTCAGGCCGATATCCCGCGCATACACCACGGGCGGCACGGGCAGTTGCCCATTCTGATCATAGGTGGCGTCGTCAAAGTGCCACCACTCCGTGTTCAGGATGCTGAAGCCCGCGGAGGTCATGGCCATCTGCAGGATGCTACGATGCTCCTTCTTCTTCGCAGGCGCATCAGCGACGTAATAGCTGTCCGGCCCGCCCTCGTCGAAGCCGGTGGGCATCTCCAGCTCGCGCCCCTTGGCGTCCACCAGGGTCACGTCCACCGCGGTGCCGGAGCAGTGGCGCGACCACATGAGCTCCGGCGGGGTGAACATGCCGGTGTACCCGCCATGATCATGCAGCGCCGTGTGCGACTCCGGCGGTCTCCAGGCGTCCCAGATTTTCAGCCCATATCCCTGCCGCTGCAGAATTTCCTGCGCGACGCGCAGCTTCGCCGCAGTGGTGTGATGCAGCAGGCAGGGCATGTTCTCCGGGTACACCCGCTGGGCCGTGATGTTTTTTGCATTTCGGTAGAGCAAATCATACTTGATGCCGGGGATGACACCCGTGACCTCCACCAGCCCGCGCGCCCGCGCAAGAGCCAGGGTCTGCTTCATCTCCGCGCTCGAAGGCCCGCCCGCGCACGTGGCAAGCGTGAACAGAATCACCGGCACGACGAGGTGGCAAAGGCACTGAAAACTCTGGCGGGAGATCTGCGGGAGGCGATAGCTGCAACGGGGCATCATCTCCCCTAGCAGGCTGCCGGGATGGGCTCAAACAGTTTGCGCAGACCCCGCGCCACCTTGCAGGCCTCCGGGAAATCGCTTGCCTGGGTGGAGGCAGTCGCGGATCGTTGGGAGATACTGCGTCATCCCGCTTCGTTAAATCCCCACCCCTCGCCCATCCATCACGAAGAACCCTCACTTTCGCCACCCGGCGACGCCGGCTGGACGGCGGACCAGGGTTGCACCCAGGAGAGCAAGACACCGCTCCCGTGGACCTTCGATGAAGAGGGCAACATGCTGCTGGTGGCCGGAGCTGTCCCGGCACTCTCTCCCGGAGCGAGGGAGATCCTCGATGAAGACGTGACGCCTCCGCCCGCACCGGCGCCCGATCTCCTCCGCCTTTTCCAAAGGACGGTTGCGATCGCCAAATCCTGATACAGGACACCTCAAGCAATGCCCTGCCCGGAAGGTTCCAGAGGCTGCGGCGTTTCCGTTTCCTCGTTCTCCCGCACCACATCCACGGTGACCTTCATCTCCGTGCAGGTGAAGGCGCCGTACAACGTGGCCCGCGCGTTGTGCAGGGCCGGTCTCGACCGATCATGCAATTCACCATGTTTTTGCCGAAGCGAAGCCCTCCACTCACTGATGATTGCCATTTCTCGCTTTCCGGGCGGCTCAAACCGCAAGAAACTATCCGGACTCCGCAAAAGATGCCTGTAACATGCAACGTATAATAACCCAACATATGATAAGTTATCTTTTCCCGAAAACACGTCCCTGAATGTCCCGCTGTTTCCAGTCCGCCCTCCTGCCATTGCTGCTGCTTGTTGCAGCTTCGAGCATCCATGGCGGCGTGCCTGATGAGGTCATCATTGAAAGCTCCAAGGATCCCGTCGCAGCGATGTGGCAACGGGTGCAGCAAGGTGAAGCCACCCTGGATGCCACGAGCGAGAAGACCTTCCTCGCCAGCGTGCTGCGTGAATTGAAAATCCCCGTGGAGTCCCAGGTGCTCGTCTTCTCCAAGACCAGCCTGCAGAACAGCCACATCAGCCCGC
>JAEYUU010000239.1 GCA_023429545.1 Verrucomicrobiota bacterium | reverse complement strand
GTCGCAGCCAGCTCAAGAACAAGGAAAAGGCCCTCACCATTCTGCGCTCCCGCCTCTTGGAGAAGAAGCAGCAGGAGGAGGCTGCGAAATATTCTGCCCACCGTCGCGCCCTCATTGGCAGCGGTGGTCGCGAGGAGAAGATTCGCACCTACAACTACCCGCAGAACCGGATCACGGACCACCGTATTGAGTTCACCTTGTACAATTTGGAGCAGTTCGTGGAGGGCCGTCTCGATGAGATGGTGGGCAAGCTGCAAACAGCGGAAGTACACGACCGCCTCGCTGAAGCCGGGCTGGAGTAAAGCTGCACGGCAGCGTCAGCTTGAACGTGCAGAATGCACCCGGTCAGACGGCGGTGCCATGGCGCCATCTTTGGAATGCTGGCAATGAACCCCATCATCACGAGGTTCACGCGTTGTAAACGGCGCGGGAATGTGACAGCCGGAGGAGCAAATTTTGTCGATTGTCGGGAAGGGTTTGAAGGTGAATGGATCACCTGACGGCGCGGCGGTTTCGGAGCGCTTGGCACTCGCGTCCTCATGAACGTGCCAGAGACGCCTGGGTCAGACTCGCTGCTATGAAAACACATCTCGTGCGCCCTGTCGCACGTCTCATCCTCCTGGCCTTTGCGGCCTCACTCATCAGTTGCGCGAACCAGCCCAGTTCTGGCAGGCGTCTGGCCTCCAACACGAGCACAAGCCTCGTGGATCCCTGGCATTTCAACAGGCACTGCCACCACCAGCATCACTGCAAGAAGCTGTAGGTGTGCGAGACACTGAGAGCGAAGAACGGGGGCAGGCGACTGCCTCCGTTTCTTTTGAAGGAGGTCGGTGTTTCCGCTCCGACAGCGGGGGTTGGACCTTCTGGTCCGGCGGGAGGGAAAGGTGGCAAGGAGTGACCACTGTCGTGCGCCGATGCGATGGCCTGATGACATGTCGGAACAAATTCACCCAGCTCACTCCGTATAGGACGAATGCTGCCACGTTGCTTCCTTGCCCACCTGTTGCTGTTCATTGCCCTGCTGCCGTCACGCCCTGCCCCCGCAGCCTCCTTCGAGCTGGCCACCTTCACAGTGGACGTCACCATTCCGCTGGGGCATCCCTGCATGGGAGGTGGCATCGCTCCGGCGAGCAAGGTGGTGCAGCCACTGCTGGCAAAGGGGTTGGTGCTCACGGGCGCGGAGAAGCCGTTCGTGGTGGTCTGCTTTGACTGGTGTGAGATTCGCGGCTCCGCGTTCGAGGACTGGCGCAATGGGCTGGCGGAGGAGTGCGGCACGGACCCGCAGCGCGTGCTCATCACCAGCACGCATGTGCATGATGCGCCGGTGATGGACCCGGAGGCGGAGTACCTTCTCCATGAAACCGAAAAATCGGGCGCATGGAAAAAGCTGCCGGCTCCTGAGGCGAAGGCGCGCATCCAGTTGGCCAGCGTGTGCTGGCCGGACTTCAACCGTCTCTGCATCCAGCGCGCCCGCATTGCCATGAAGGAGGCGCTGTCGAAGAAAAGGCTGGTCACCCATTTCGGCATCGGCAGGGCGCAGGTGAAGGAGGTGGCCAGCAACCGCCGCTACCTCACGCCGGAGGGCAAGGTGCTGTACAATCGCATGAGCCGCACCGCCGACCCCGTGGCAAGGCAGGCGGACGCGGGAGATATTGATCCCTGGCTGCGCACGCTGAGTTTCTGGGAGGGTGATACACCGCTGTGCGCGCTGCACAGCTATGCCGTGCATCCCATGAGCTACTACGGCGCCGGTGAAATCTCCATCGACTTCGTGGGGCTCGCGCGTGAGCGCATGCAGGAGGAGCATCCCACGGTGCACCAGATGTACGCCTCAGGATGTTCCGGCAATGTCACCGCGGGAAAGTGGAACGATGGCGCACCGGGCACCCGTGAGGCGCTCGCGGGGAAGATCCACACCGCCATGCAGGAGGCGTGGAAGGAAACCAAGAAACTCCCACTGGAGAAGGCAGGCTTCCAGCTCGCGAAGATACCTTTGGGCGCGAGGAACAGCATCGGTTTCACGGAGGAGGCGCTGCGGCATCGCCTGGCCCATGATCCCGGACCATTTGCGCGGGCGGAGGCGGCCATGGGGCTGGCGTGGTATGAGCGGGTGAAGGCGGGGCATCAGATTGATCTGCCGATGGTGGACCTTGGTGCGGCGCAGTTGCTGCTGCTTCCGGCAGAGTCCTATGTGGAGTTCCAACTTCATGCGCAGGAGTTGCGGCCGGACAGCTTCGTAATGGTGATGGGCTATGGCGAGTGCGGCCCGGGGTACATCCCCATCGAGCGTGCCTGGCAGGAGCGCGATACCAACCTGCTGGACTGGGCCTGGGTGCCTCCCGGTTCAGAAGAGATCATGAAGAAAGCGATCCGGGAGGTGATGAGTCGTTAGCGTCTCTCTGGCCTTCTACGAAGGACCGCGCGCTTACTGCTTCGCTGCGGCCTTCTCTCCGTAGATTTTGAGATTGCGCACTTTCACGGACTTCCCCGCGGCCAGCCAGCTACGGGCCTTGGGCGTAGCCAGGAAGGCATGCTGGGCTGCAAGCTCCTTGCCATCGAGCCTGGCTGCCATGCGGTCGCCCTTCCACTCGACCCGGAGGTGATGCCATTCGCCCGGCTTCACGGTGAGGGGGAGCTTCGCGATGGTGTGCGAGGGCTTCACGGAATCTTCCGCGATGCTCAGGGCCGTGGTCGTCACCACCACACGCCCCACGTGCTTGGCTGAATCACAACCCACCAGGAAGGTGCCAGGACCATCCAGCAGGAACTCCACGTCGATGACGGCCTCTGCCAGTCCGGCCGTGTGATGCAGGACCGGGATGTGCTTTTGCTCTGGAAGATCCAGCACCTCCAGCATGCCATCCTTGGGCGTCCACCTGCCCTTGGCGATGCTGAAACTGGAATCTAGCGGTTCTGCAAGGGTGGGCGCTGCGAGAAGCGGGAGATCGCGGTCGTGCAGGAGAGGTTTGTCCGCCTGGGCAAACGCGAGAGATGCAATGGCGAGCAGCGTGGTGGTGAGGCAGGGTGTTTTCATGGCAGGCTGGATCAACGATGGCACGCCGAGGTTCCATCGGGTTTTCGTCCTGGAGTGGCATTCAGCTGCCGGGACGGCACGTGGCAAGTGCCGCCCTGGCGAAGAGGGCCGCTTTGCTCACGGCGTCGTCACGACCTTGGCGGGGCCATCCACGATCTCCACGGTGAAGCCGGGGAGTTCGCCGGCGGCGCGGGTGAGCAGGAAGGTCAGGACGCTCTTGCCGGCAGGCAGGTCGAGTTCGACCACCTCGGGCACCTCCAGCAGCACCTTGTCACCGGTGGAAACGATGATGCCGTTGGCGGCGCTCAGTTTGAGCTTCACCTTGCCCGCGGCAGGCATCTCCACATCGCACTGCGCGATGCGGGGGAACCAGGGGTACATCTTCACCGGCACAGGCATCTCATCAAGCGGGAGGCTGCCGCTCACAAGGCTGGTCTTCATCTCCCAAGGATACTTGTAGGAGCGGTCGTTGAGAGCGAAGGCACCCACGTGACGCACGTGGTCGATGTCCGCCTGCTCCATCACGCCCATGGTGCGCCAATTGCGGATGTAGTTGTTCGCGGGGGTCTTGTAGGGGCCTTCGCGACCGAGCTCACTGAGGAAGCGGATGAGGTCGAGGAACTCATCCTCGCGCAAGCTCGCGGTGAGGCCGGGCGGCATCATGGACACGGGGCTGATGGTCTTCTGCGCGATGTTCGCCTTGGCGATCTTGTGCATCTGGTTGGCGGCATCGCGGATCACCAGTTCATCACTGCTGTCCTGAGCCACACCCCCGGCGAAGACCTGGCCATCTTTCGTGGTGACCATGGTCATGTGATAGCCTTCCTTGATCTTTGCCGTGGGATTCAGCAGGGATTCGATGAGGTAGTCCACCGGCGCGCTGGCGCCGATGCTCACCATATCAGGACCAATCACACCACCGGAGCCGCCGATGGCATGGCAGCTCAGACAGAGCAGTTGCTGGCGGCGGTACACCTTTTCTCCGCGCGCGGGGTCGCCGAGCTGCTTCACCTTCGCCACCATGGCCGTCATCTCTTCCGGCGTGAGCGGCTTGTCCATCTGCTTGATCTGGCCAGCCTTGCGCAGCGAGTCTTCGATGAGCGAGGCCAGACCCTTGCTGCTTGCGAGGCGGATGCCCTCCACGGCGGCGGCTTCCGGGATGGTCTTGCCATTGAGTTCCTTCGCGAGCACCACGGGGAGCTTTTTGTTGCGGAGGAAGGCTTCAAGCACCGGCTTGGCCTCCTCGGGGGTCTTCACGCCGCCGAGGAATTCCACCGCGCGTCTGGCCGCCAGGGCAGGCGCGAGATCGGACAGCGGGATGATGCCCAGTTGAGCCCGGGTTTCAGCGGAGAGGTCGGATGACTGCGCGAGCTTGTCGAGGACATCGCGGGAGGCATCGCCGCCCAGGGAAACCAGACCGCGCACGGAGGCCAGGCGCACCTCGGGAGCCACGTTTCCGCCGGTCCTCGTGGCCCAACCGGTGAGCTGGGCCCGGGCCTGCTCCTGCTTCCACAGGCCGGCGAGCTGGGCGCCCTGCGCCTGGAAGCCGGGATTGGGGGAATCGAGGAGCTGCTTCGTCTGCTCAAACGTCAAACCAGCCGGAATACCACCACGGAGCGCCGCGCGTTGCAGTGCCGCGAGCAGGGGAGAGACCGGGGCGTTCTGTTGCAGGCGTTCGAGGGAGAGCTTGAGGAGTTGCGCGAGCTGTTCCGGCGAGCCGAAGTCTCCGGCCATGCCCAGCACCGTCTCCGCATCCTCGGGCACCAGCTTGTTCGCGACGTACGCAGAGAGCAGCGATTGCAGCGCCTCTGGCTTGCCGGTGGACTTGAGTGCATAGACCAGATGCTTGGGGTTCTCGTCGAGCTTCAGCTTGCCGCTGAGGAAGACGGGCAGCCACACCTCCGCCTGCTCACGTGCGGTGAGTTCCAGGAGGAAGTCGATGTTGTTGTCCACCGGCTTGTCGAGCGCACGGAGAGCCACGGCGAAGGCCTCGGGCCTGGACATGAGGCGCAGGCAGGCCACAGCCCACAGGCGCACCTGGGCGTTTTCATCCGCCACGGCGGTCTCAAGGAGCTTCAGGGCATCCGGTACCTTTGGGAGATGGTGTGAGAGAATGCGCAGGCCAGCGGCGCGCACGCGGTGATCGGGAGAGGTGAGCAGAAGGCGGGTCCACTTGGGCGAGTGGGCGTTCAGGGCTTCGCGGGTCCACGCCATCTGGAGGAGCGTTTCACCCTGCTTCGGCGGCACCGTGTCCAGGCTGGCGGGAAGGCCATCATCCCTCAGCTTGTTGAGCACGGCCAGGGTCTCCTGGGGGAGGCGCTGCTTCATCTCCAGCATGGCGAACTGGCGGTTCCACCGGCGCGGGCTCTCAAGCTGCTTCATCAGCTCTTCGAGGGACATCTTGGAAAAGTCCACCTTCTCCGTCAGCGGCCTACCCTTCGCCGTCAGACGCCAGATGCGGCCATTCACGCGGTCGCGGCGCGGGTCGCGGAAGTCCACTTCACCGTGCTGGATGATGGGATTGAACCAGTCCGCGATGTACAGCGCGCCATCTGGGCCGGTGCGCGCGTCGATGGGGCGGAAGCCACGATGCGTGCTCGCCAGCACATCCGGCAGTTGCTTGCTCACATAGCCACTGCCGCTCTCCGTGAGCTTGAAACGGTTGATGCGATTGCCTCGGAAGTCGCAAGTGACCAGCGTGTCCTGCCAGTCATCCGGGAAATGAGGGTCTTCCACGATTTCCAAGCCGGACTGCTTGGGCTGGCCGGGGTTCATGCCATCCAGCACGCGCTTCGCTCCTGGGGAGGTCTTGAACACCGCGCCCGGGAAGATGTAGTTGATGCCTTCACTGCCGGCGCCGTCCGTAGCGAAGCTCTGGCCCCAGCGGTTGAACTCGTGACCCCAAGGATTGATGAGGCCCTTTGCGATGATCTCCAGCCGCTGTGTCTCCGGCCGGTATTCCCAGATGCCGCCGCCCATCAGCCGGCGCACACCCCAAGGGGTCTCGATGTGGCTGTGGATGTAGATGCTCTGGTTGAAATGAATCTGCCCGTCCGGCCCATGGCGCAGCGTGTGCACCAGGTGGTGCGTGTCCTCCGTGCCGAAGCCGCTGAGCACGATGCGGCGGGAGTCCGCCTTGCCATCGCCATCGGTGTCCTTGAGGAAGAGGATTTCCGTGGAGTTCGCCACGTAGCAGCCGCCATCCGCGGGCAGCACGGCCGTGGGG
>JAEYUU010000175.1 GCA_023429545.1 Verrucomicrobiota bacterium | reverse complement strand
CATTCAGCTCCGGAACGCCGCCGTGATAGAGCCACTGGTCCGCGAACTGATCAAAGGACAGTCCAGACGTCTCCTCCAGCACATCGATCAAATCATCCGTGGTCGCCACAGTACCGCGGTGCTTTTCCAGATACGTGTGGATCGCCTTCCGATAAATGTCCGGGCCCAGACGTGAACGGATCATGTGCAGGATCCACGCCCCCTTGGGGTAAACGCGGTTGTCGAACTGCTCCATGGGATCCTTGTAGTCCCGCCACACCGTGGGACGCGTGTCGACCTTCTCCAGCACGCGCTGCGCTTCGCGCCACAGTGAGTAGAGCATGGCATCGCGACCCGACTTCGCCTCTTCATAAAGCACGGTGTAATAGCTGGCGAAGCCCTCATTGAGCCACAGATGCGACCAGTCACGGCAGGTCACGAGATCTCCGAACCACTGGTGCGCCGTCTCATGCGCGTCCAGGCGGTGGAGCGTGTTGATCTGCTCCGTGTCATCCCGGAAAAGCATGCTTGCGGCATTGAAGGAACAGCTCGTGTTCTCCATGCCGCCCGCGATGAAGTCGATGCAGTACACCTGCGCATACTTGTCCCAGGGAAAGGCCACGCCGGTCTCCTCCTGGTAGAATTCGATGATCTTCTTTGTGTCCCGGAATGCGGCCGCCGCCTGGTCCTTTTCGGAAGGCGGGACATACAGTGAAAGCGGCAGCTCGCCGGCCTTGTCTTCAAGTTTGTGGAAGTAACCCGCCGCGAGGGCCACGAGGTAGTTCACATGCGGCTTGTCCTGCCGCCAGTGCCAGGCCTGCAGGGCATCGGCATCCTTTGTCTGGGATACAAGCACTCCATTGGAGATGACGCTCATGCCCTCCGGAACATGACAGATCACCTCGCTGGTGAAGCGCTCATTGGGATAGTCATAGCAGGGAAACCAGAAGCGATGCAGCTCAGCCTCCCCCTGGGTCCAGACCTGGGTATCTCCCGGCTTGTACCCCATCTCAGGCGTGCGGAAGTAGAGTCCACGCTCGGGTTGGGTCCGGTAGGTCACGCTCACGGAAGCCTGCACGTCCGGAGCGACCGGCTCCTTGAAATGGATGACCAGCTTCTCGTCCGTCACCTCATGACCGGCCAGTGCCGCCCCCTGCACGGATACCTTTTCAATGATCAGTCCGATGGCATCAAGCTCCAGTGCCGCCAGGGATCTGGCGATGGGATGGAAAATCAACGTGGCCGTCCCACGCACGGTGCGCTTCGCGAAATCGGGGGTCACGTCCAGCTGGAGGTGCTGCACATCCACATGGCGGTCACGGGCATATTTGCGTCCCGGTTTCTCCCCCACAGGGGCGGGCAGCAGGTGGGCATGGGCGTGACCGCAACGGCAGATCATCTCCTCCTTCCCGACGGCGGTGAGCTGCAAAGAACAAATCAGGACGGCCAGAGTCAGGAAGCGCGACATGCGCGGGATGCTAGCGGGACGTACGCCTGAGGGCAAGGAACAGTCCGGTGCAGCCCCATGTGGCTCTTTTTCCCCATACCGCGCAAAAGGAAGAAAATTTGAGTTTCCTGGCAACAGATCCGCCGGGGAGGACACCAAGATCAGCTCGGCCTTTCCGGCTCGAGGTCGCGGACCAAGATTGAGATTGCCCATCGTGGCGGAAAGGCGTCTCATGGCGGGCAGCCTGCCGTCCGAGAAAATCTTGCGTCTTCCCTGACCAAGACGACCGTTTTGCGCGTTTCCCTTTCTTCACACAAGCCTATGTCCAAGTCCCTGATCCTGCCGGCCCTGTTGTTGACGGCGCTCCACCTGCCCCTCCTGGGTGAAGGCACCAAGCCAGAAACACCGCCTCCCACCGCTACCGAGGCTCCCGCCACCCCCAGCAGAAGCAGCAAGGACGTCGACATCGATCAATTTGAGGGCATCGTGCGTATTGAGGCGGAATTCCTTCTCCCTGACTATCGCACCCCCTGGCAGGCAGGCAGGCCCACGAGCGGCAACGGCACCGGATGGCTGGTCGGGAAGAACAAATTCATCACCAACGCGCATGTGGTGAGCAACAGCACCAAGATCTTCATCCGGACCACCGATGATCCGAAGCCCTATGAGGCGAAGATCGTGCACATCGCTCATGACTGCGACCTCGCCATGCTGGAGCCGCTGGATACCAAACGCTTTGCCGATCTCAAGCCACTCGCCCTCGATGATGTGCCCAAGCTCAACACCGAGGTCATCGCGGTGGGCTATCCGATCGGCGGCGACCGTGTCAGCGTGACACGCGGTGTGGTCTCGCGCATCGACTTCCAGAGCTACTCGCACAGCGGCATCGACCAGCACCTAGCCATCCAGGTGGACGCGGCCATCAACCCCGGCAACAGCGGCGGACCCGTGCTGCAGGACAACAAGGTTGTGGGCGTCGCCTTCCAGGGATACAGCGGCGCGGTGGCCCAGAATGTGGGCTACATGATTCCCGTGCCGGTGATTAACCGCTTCCTCAAGGACATCGAAGACGGCAGCTATGATCACTACATGGATCTGGCGGTCACGGATTTCCCCATCGAAAACGCCGCCCAACTCAAGGCCCTGGGTCTCGAAGACAACGGTGTGGGTGTGATGGTGGCGAATGTGGACAGCGCGAGCTGCGCCGGCGGCCTCCTGGAAGTGGGCGATGTCATCATGGCCATGGACGGCAGCCCGGTCTACAGCAACGGCCTCATCCGTTTGGGCGGCGAGATGGTGGACATGAATGAAGTCGTGGAGCGCAAGTTCGCCGGCGACAAGATCAAGGTGGACCTCATCCGCAAGGGCAAGCCCCAGAGCGTGGAGATTGCCCTGAAGCGCTACCTGCCCTACCTCATGCTGGGTGAGCAGTAC
>JAEYUU010000150.1 GCA_023429545.1 Verrucomicrobiota bacterium | reverse complement strand
GCATGAGGGTCACGGGAAAGGCATCCACCAGTTCATTGTGAAAGATGAAGGCGCGCCCTCCTGATGCGTCCATCGCCGCGGCCATGCTCACGTGCCAGGCTGCGGCGTGACGGCCCAATTTTCCCTGCTGCTGGGCCCGCAGCACCGGGGACGTCTCCACCATGTGCCACTGTACCCTGTGACGGCGCCACCAGCCCAGCGCGCGGCGCGCCGTGGCGGACAAGGCACCGCTCCCGCCTCCTGCCTCGATGACAGCTCGCACCTGGGGATAACGCTGCATCTGGCCTCGCAGCCAATCCGCCACCGCCAGGCCCAGCAGCGTTCCCGTCGTGGCAGATGTCGAAAAGTCACCGTGCCGGCCTACGGCGCGCACATTCGTGGTGTAATATCCCGTATCAGGATCAAACAACGCCTGCCGCATCCATTCACGGAAGGGCATGGCCTTGTCACCGGTCTCCTGCATATCCTACCAAAGATCGAGGCGGGGGTGGCGGCAAGCCTCAAACCATCCGTGCCATCAGGCAGACCGCCACGCTAGCGGAGCTGCATGGGCTTTGATCCATTCTGGCGGAACCATTCATCCCGCTGGCGCCTCAATTCATCAAGACGCGCTGCGACGAGGTCCTTATCCCTGCCCGCCTGCTGCACAAAGTGGTTGTTGGTCCCATACGTCTTCCAAGGACCATCAGGAACTTCATGCAAATCCACGAAACGCCAATCCACTTTCTGGTTGGTGCGGAACCCAAGGTAATCACGCACTGCTGGCGAGACATCCAGACCCGCTCCGCCATTCTTGTAGTTGGCAGGTTTCGCATCGCCGAAAACGTACTCGACATCATCCGTGAGGAAGGGGCCGCAGTCACTCCACTGCGCATAGCAGATGCGGTCGTCGTAACGGATCGCAATCCAGCGATCACGGCATACGGATTTGCCATGCCGCTCAAAGGTTTGCTTGAACCATGGGATCACCCGGGCGGCCTCCGGCTTGGTGGTCCTGTAGTCCACACAATCGTTGTACGGCAGTGCTACATAGAATGGATTCTGCCTGGGTACAAAGGCGGCCGGGCGGTAATCAGGCGCGCGCCGGCCCGGATCGGGATCATCGTATCCACCGAAATTTGCCGTCCATGCGGTGTCCCAGGAACTCTTGGTATTGGGCGTGGGATTGTTCTCCGTGGGAAGTTCACCTACCCAGAAAACCGTGGTCATGATATCGGTCTTCCACGGATAGCGCGTGTAGGTGGCGCGCGGCAGGGTTGGCGCAAACACGCGCGGGAGCGACGGCGAGGTCACCGTGGGCAACGGATTCTGAGTCTGCTCACGCGATGTCGAAAGCATGCTCATGGATGCCGTCTCGCGCGAAATGCCCACAGCCACGGGTGAAAGCGTCTGCGCATGGAGTGCGCCTCCGGCCATCACGGACAGGATTGCAAGATGGCAGCTGAACGTTGACTTGCGGATCATGAGCAATTGGGGGGCGTTCGCCGATGTCACTAAAATTTACCACACGGCGATCGCGTGTGGCAATGCGTCAAACGTCACTTTTTGAAAAAATTTCCACAACGATAAATCAAGATTCCCTATGATTTTATTCATAAACCCAAAGCAAATGCACTCGGTTTAGCTTCCAAGCTCCTTGGCCCGCTGGAGGGCCCGCAGCATTCCACGCGCCTTGTTCACGGTCTCATTGTACTCGTAGGTCGGATCCGAATCCGCGACCACGCCGGCTCCAGCCTGCACATAGGCATGGCCGTTCTTGAGCACGCAGGTGCGCAACGCGATGCAACTGTCCAGCGAGCCATCGAAGCCAAAGTAGCCCACTGCTCCCGCATACGCGCAGCGCTTGTTCTTCTCCAGCTCATTGATGATTTCCATCGCGCGCACCTTGGGTGACCCGCTCACGGTGCCGGCCGGGAAGGTGGCCCGCATCACATCATAGGAGTTCCTATCAGGAGCAAGGGTGCCTTCCACGTTGGAGACGATGTGCATCACGTGTGAGTAGCGCTCGATGATCATGAGTTCATTCACACGCACGCTGCCATGGTTGGAAACGCGTCCCACGTCGTTGCGCGCAAGATCCACCAACATGATGTGCTCTGCGCGCTCCTTGGGATCCTCCAGCAGCTCCTTCGCGAGCGCGTCATCCTCCTCCGGGGTCCTGCCTCTCCACCGTGTGCCTGCGATGGGCCGGATCTCGATCTTTCCGGAAAGGCATTTCACATGCACCTCCGGCGAGCTTCCCACCAGGGAGAAGCCATCAGGGAAGTCCAGGCAGAACATGTATGGCGAGGGATTCACATGCCGCAGCGCGCGGTACAGGTCGATGGAAGTGCCCGCATATTCCGTCTCAAATCGTTGGGAAGGCACGAACTGGAAAATGTCCCCTGCCTTGATGAACTCCTTCCCGGCAGCCACCATCGCTTCGTACTCCGCCTGCGTGGTGTTGCCCGTCAATTCCAACGCGCCATTGGACGCCTCCGGGGCGAACGCCTGCAAGGCCTTCACCTGGATGGGAGTCTCCAGCTTTGCGATGATCCGCTGGATGCGCTTTCCAGCCCACTCGTAGGCAGCTTCAAGCGAGGCGTGATCCGGCATAAAGACATTCGCCACGATGGTGAGTTTGCGGTGCTTGTGATCAAAGATCACCACCGTGTCGGCGAGCATGAACACCATGTCCGGCACGCCCAGCGTATCCGGAGGAGGCGCGGGCAGCGTGGGCTCGAAGAACCGCACCATGTCATACGACAAGTACCCCACCGCTCCCCCGTGAAACACGGGCAGCGGCGCGGGCGACACCGGCTTGAAGGCGGCCATGATGCCCTCCAGTTCCTTCAGCGGATCGCCCGCAGCCGTGTAGGTCCGCTTCTTGCCATGCTCCTCGATTTCAATCTCCCGGCCGCGGGCCGTGAAAACCAGCCGGGGCTCGCTGCCCAGCAACGAATACCGGCCCGAGTGCTGCGTCAGTTCCGCGGATTCCAGCAGGAAACCGTGCCTGCCATCATGGATCTGCCGAAAGGCGGAAAGGGGCGTCTCATAGTCCGCAGCCAGCTCCACCCACACCGGCACCAGATTGCCTTGTGTTGCTCGGGTGGAGAAGGTCTCGAAGTCAGGCTGCAGGAAACGGTGAAACATGGGAGCGCGGAGTCTAGCGCATCCCGTGGAATTTGCACCACTCTTGCGAGGAGCAGGGTCACCAGTCCGGCAATTCCTCCCAAAGAGAGCGGGCTAGGGCTTCTCTGTCGCCGCCACCTTGGGCTTGCTGGCGCCTTCGCTGCCCTTCAAGGCCTTGCGGACGGAATCAGGGTAGACGCCCATCACCACGATGCTGACCGTGAAGACCACCAGCAGCACCACCGAGGGCAGTCCCAGCTTGAGCTTCACCGGCGCGGCCTCGCCCTCCGGCTTGGAGTAGAGCGAGAGGATGACGCGGAAGTAGTAATAGAATCCGACGGCGGCCCCGATGACCGCAATCACGAGATACAGATACAGTCCCTCCAACACGGTGGCGAAGATGACGAGGAACTTGCCCATGAACCCGGCCGTCAGCGGCAGGCCAGCGAGGGACGCCAGCGCCAGGGTGACCGCCATGCCCAGCTTGGGATTGCCGAGAGCGAGACCGCGCAGGCTGGCGATGTCCTCTCCCAGACCTTGAGCGCGCGCCACGCTCAGCAGCAGGAAACACACGAAGGTCATCGGCAGGTAGGTGGCCAGGTAGAAGGCCGCGATCTGGCCAGAGGTCATTCCCGTGCCATCGGTTTGTGTGCAGCCGAGCACCACAAGGAGGTAACCTGCATGAGCGATGCTGGAGTACGCCAGCAGCCGCTTGAAATTCGTCTGCGCAATCGCCGCCAGATTCCCCAGCAGGATGGTCGCACCGCCCAGCACCAGCAGCACATGGGCGATGGGAACGGCAATGACAGAACCCTCGGAAAGGAATGTCTCCACCACCCGGGTGAGGACGATGAATCCTGCTGACTTGGAGCCAACGGACAGGAAGGCCGTCACGGGCGTAGGCGCACCCTGGTACACGTCCGGCACCCAGATGTGGAAGGGCACGGCGCCCACCTTGAAGCCCAGCCCTGCAATCACCAGGGCGGCCGCGAACAGGAGCGGGACGGTGCTGCCGTCCCAATGCTGGAGCACCTTGCCAATGTCTGCCAGCGTGAGCGCGCCGGTCATTCCATAGAGCCAGGCCAGACCGTAGATGAGGAGGCCGGTGCTGAGCGCGCCGAGGATGAGGTACTTCACCCCAGCCTCCAACGAAGCCGCGCTGCGACGCATGTAGGCCACCAGCACGTAAAAGCTCACGGTGACCAGCTCAAGCGCGACGAAGATGGTGATAAGATCCTTGGCGGAGGCCATGACCATCATGCCCACGCAAACAAACACCGGCAGACTGAAGAACTCACCCAGTCCCGCCTCCTTATGGCGCTCGGGGTTCGTGGCAACGTACTGGTTCACCACGGGTGCATACTCCAGCGAGAGCACGAGAGTGGCAATGGTGGCCACCAACACGAGCCCCTTGTAGAAGAGCGCCAGAGCGTCCACGGCATAGAAGTCCTCCATTCCCGGAGTTTGCCCTTGCGCTCCGCCGAACACCAGGATGAGCAGCGCCAGTGTCAGGCCTCCAATCGCTCCATAGGCAAGCGTCTTGCGCGGCACGCGGGTGAACGACTCCACCAGCAGCAGCACGAGGCCGAGCACACCAAGAGCAAGTTCCAGAGAGAGCGAAGACATCAGGATTATTTCAACGCGAGAGGCGCGAGGTACTTCAGGGACGCATGGACCACCTGCAGCAGGGCAGCGGGATACACGCCCACAATGAACAGCGCGGCCGCCAGCAGAATCATGGGCACGCGAAGCCCCAGGCCCGGATCACTGGCAAAGAGGCCCGATGTGGCCTGGCCGAAGAAGATCTTCCGGTAGGCGCGCAGCATGTACACGGCGCTGATGACCACGCCCCAGAGGGAAAGGATGGTGGCCACCTGCAGGAATGTGAATCCCTCGGAGGGACGGAAGCTCTCGAACGTGGAGAAGAAGATCATGGCCTCACCCGCGAAGTTCGCCAGTCCGGGCAGGCCGATGGAGGCGAAAGCGGCGATGCCAAACAACAGGCTCAGGAAGGGAGCGTTCTTCGCGAGACCTCCGAGCTTGTCGAACTCCAGCGTGCCGAGCTGGTTCCGCAGGCGGCCGCAAATCATGAACAGCAGCGCCACCGAAACCCCGTGGCCGAACATCAGCAGCACCGCGCCGTTCGTGCCAATGGCATTCCCCGCGGCGAGGCCCAGGAAGATGTAGCCCATGTGCATGACGCTCGAGTTCGCCAGCATGGTGTCCAGCCGGTTCTGGAACAGGGTGACAAAGCCGATGATGAGGATATTTCCCAGGAGCATGTAGAGCAGCGCGTGCTGTACCCACGGGGTCTTCGCCGCCTCTGGCAGCAGGGGCAGCGCGATGCGGATGAGACCGTACAGGCCGAACTTCTTCAGCACGCCGGCGTGCAGCATGGCCACTGGCGTGGGCGCGGCGGCGTAAGCGGGAGCAGCCCAGCTATGGAAGGGGAACAAGCTGACCAGCGTGCCAAAGCCAACCAGCAGCACGAAGAAATTCATGGGCGCGTACTGCGCGTAGGGGGCATCGCCCTTCAGCGGATGCTGAAGCAGAGTGTGCAGGTCGAAGGTGAGCGGTCCATTCGCGGGGCTGCAGTACCACACCACACCGAGCAGGCCGGCCAGCAACACAAGGCTACCAACCCCCAGGTAAATGGTGATACGCCACGCCGCCTGGCGCTTCTCGCCGTGCCCATGCAGGGCAATCATGAGGAACGTGGGAATCAGAGCCAGCTCATGGAAGGCATACAGGAAGAAGATGTCCGTGCAGAGGAAGGCGCCCAGAGCACCGCAGGAGATGAGGAGCGAGGCGCCATAATGCAGGCGCTCCTTGCTGGCGGTGGCCCACACCGCGGCCAGCGTCACCAACACGGTGAGCAATGCCATCGCGAGGCTGATACCATCCGCGCCCACCGCAAAAGCAATCCTCGGTGCGGAAAGCACCTCATGCGTACTGAGGTAGGCCATCTTGCCTTCGAACTCCGAACCGCGGTACTGGACGAACAAGCCAAACACGAGGAGCAGGTTCACCACCGAGGCCCCCATCGCCGTCGCGCGCCCGGGCGCACCCAGCCAGATGGCAATGGCGGCCAGCAGCGGAAGCAGGATGATGATTTCGAGAGGACTCACAGGGCGGGAGTAAGATGCTTAATGCTTCGAGGAGGCATACACGGCCAGATACACTGCGATGACGATGCCGAGACCGAGGACAAACGTATAAGCCTGCAGACCACCACTCTGGATGCGGCGCAGCACGCTGCCCGAGGTCCGCGCCAACGCCGCAGGCAGACGCACGGTGAGGCCGTCCACGAGAATGTTTTCCATGGCACTCACGATCCACGCCACGCGATCCTGTGCGTACTTCA
>JAEYUU010000088.1 GCA_023429545.1 Verrucomicrobiota bacterium | reverse complement strand
GCTCAATCCACAGACCCGTGAAGCGGTGCGCAAGCTGGATGGCGTAGCGGGTAAAGTGAATGCGCTGGTCTTTTCCGCGGATGGCACGCAACTCTTCGGCGCGGCAGGCGATGCAGGAATCAATGGCGTCGCTTATCAATGGAAGGTGGCGGATGGCACGTTGGTGCGAAAATATGAGGGCCACACAGATGCCATCTATGGACTGGCGCTGTCTCCCGATGGGCTGACGCTCGCCACCGGGAGCTACGACCAGAAGATAAAGCTGTGGAGCGTCGCAAGTGGCGCGGAGACGATGACCCTCACGGGTCACAACGGCGCCGTGTTCGGCCTGAGCTTCCGCCCTGATGGAAAGGTGCTGGCCAGCGCCAGCGCGGATCGCACCGTGAAGCTCTGGGAGATGCCCACCGGCAAACGGCTCGACACCTTCTCCCAGCCGCTCAAGGAACAAACGGTGGTGCGCTTTTCACCCGACGGCAAGACCGTGGCAGCGGGTGGCGTGGACAACCGTATCCGCGTGTGGGGAGTGAGTGCGAATGCCATCGAAGGGACAAACAAACTTCTGCAAACCCGCTATGCGCATGAGGGTGCGCTGCTGAGCCTCGTGTACGCTGCCGATGGCAAGTCGCTCGTGACCGCTGCGGCGGATCGCACTGTGAAAATTTGGCTCGCCGCGGATATCAAGGAGCTGCATCTGCTGGAAAAGCAGCCCGACTGGTCGCCCGCTCTCGCACTCGTGGATGACGGCAAGCTGATCGTGGGAAGACTGGACGGCACCCTGGCACTTTATGATGCCAGCACAGGCGAACCAGAAACAAAACCGGCACCGAAACCCATGGCCAAGCCCGCTCCGAAAGCAACGCCCCGCGCGAAGCCTGAACTGGTGCGCATGGTTCCGCGTGGGGTGCAAAGCGGCGCCATAACGCGCATCCAGATTACCGGCAAGGGCCTGAAGGATCTCCAGGCAGTGAAGCTGGCACACGGTGGCATGAAGGCGGCCATCATCTCGGTGAATCTGGCGGGCACGCAGGCGGAAGTCGACATCACGGCGGACAAGGAAGTGCCACGCACGCAGATCAACCTCACACTGGTGACGCCGGCGGGCGAGTCCGCACCGCTGAAGCTGCTGGTTGACTATCTGCCCCAGATCATCCTCGCGAAATCCGCTGAGCCCGCGGCGCTCCCGCAACTGCCCATCAATGTGTGGGGCACGCTCGCGGAGATCGGCCAGGTGGACAGCGTGCGCTTCCCCGCGAAAAAGGGACAAACCATGGTGCTGGACATGGCGGCGCGGCGCGTTGAGTCCAAGGCCACCTCGCCTCGCCTTGAGATTCTGAATGCTGAGGGCAGGCTGCTCGCCGCGAACAACGGACTGGACAGCGGAAGCGATCCATTCATTGCCTTCACGGCTCCAGGCGACGGCGAATACACGGTACGAGTACGAGAGATTACCCTGGATGGCTCGGGGGATCACTTCTACCGCCTTTCCATTGGCGAGCTGCCCTACGTGACCGGTTGGTGGCCACTGAGCGTGCCAGCAGGTACCAAGGCTAAAGTTCATCTGGTGGGCCACAACCTCCCGGCTGGTGCCACGGTGGAGGTGGAAGCCAGGCCAGAATTGGAAACCATCAATCTTCCGTTGGATTCAGATGGATATCGCAGCCGGGTGAGCATGATGGTAGCGGTGAGCAAGCTGCCGGAGCTGGTGGAACTGGAGCCAAATGACACGATGGAGAATGCACAGGCGATTCCCGGCACTGTCTCCGTCAGTGGACGCCTGCTCAGCGCGGGGCGGGACGAAGCGGATGCGGACCACTACCGCATCAATGCGGAGAAGGGTCAGGAGTTTATCGTGGAAACCCGCGCTGCCATGCTGGGATCTCCCGCGGACACGAAAGTGGAAGTGCTGAACGGGAAGGGTGAGCCCGTACCAATGATGATGCTCCAGGCCACCAAGGACTCATGGATCACCCTGCGCAGCGAGGATGCGAATGATACCGCAATACGGCTCGGACAGTTCTCCGAGCTCGAACTCAACGACTACATGTACTTCAATGGGGAGGTGCTGAAAGTCTTCCGCCTCGCGCGCGGGCCGGATGCGGACACCATCTACTATGCGAGCGGCGGCAAGCGCCGTGCCTATTTCAACACGAGCCCCGCTGCCCATGGTCTGGATGACTACTGCTATGCAGTGCAGCCAGTGAAGCCGGGGGCGAAGCTCGTTGCGAATGGGCTGCCGGTGTTCTCGCTCTTCTACGCCAATGATGACGATGGCGACCGTGAACTGGGCCGTGATTCACGCCTGCACTTCGTGGCACCCGAAAAGGGAGTGTACATCCTGCGTGTGAGCGATACGCGAAGCTGGAGCGGCGAGCGTTTCGCCTATCGCCTCATGGTACGCGCACCCATGCAAGACTACATCGCGATGCTGCGCGCTCCCGCCATGCTGAATGTGCCCTCGGGCACTGGAGTGCAGTTCGCCGTGACCGTGAAGAGGACGGACGGCTGGGAGGGAAATGTCCGGGTGGACATCAGTGGCGTGCCCCCGGGCTTTTATGTCTCCAGTCCACTCACCATTGAACCGGGCCATCTGGAGGCTGGTGGCGCGGTCTTTGCGTATCCAGACGCTGTCCAGGGGCCGCATGACTTCTCCAAGGTGAAGGTGACAGCCACAGCCATGGTGAACGGCAAGGAATTGAAAAAGGATCTCGGCGCCTTCCCCAAGGTCACCGTGACGGCAGCACCCAAGCGCGCCCTGTTCATGGAGCCGGATCTGGCGGGCAAGCCAGCAGGCGATGGCAAGTCCGCACCGCCAACGCCCTACGAGATCACCATCGCCCCAGGAAGCACGGTGTCAGCCTGGCTGCGAGTGGACCGCCGCGGCGATGACGCACTGCTGGGTCTGGACGTGGAGAACCTACCCCATGGCGTGATTGTGGACAACATCGGTCTCAACGGCGTGCAGATCCGTGCCGGAGAGAACCTCCGCGAAATTACCCTGGCTTGCGCGAAGTGGATGCCAGAACAGGACCGCCTCTGCCACATGGTTGTCGGCAATGCTCGCAATGATGCGGTGAAAACCGATGGCGCGCAGACCAGCCTGCCAGTGCTGCTGAAGATCCGCAAGCCTGCTCCCGTGGCGGCGAACGCGCCGTAGCGCAGGGAGAACCTGCGGATGCGCCGGCCTGATCACTTTGTCACGTATATTGTATCACACCATAGCATTGTATAGGCGACTGTCGCGCGCCGACATCTGTGATTCGAAGTTATGAGATCGTTATGCATTGCTAAACCCTGGATTACCCGCGTCGAAAAAAAGCAAAAATAACTATTGCCGCTCTAAGAAGTCGGTGATAGCCTGCGTTTACCTCTACAAGAACACGGCATGAACTTCCATTGGACAAAACCCGCAGCATCAAGCCCGACCGTAAGGTTGTGCGACGCAGGGATAATGCGTCCAGTCCGGAGCATTCGCTTTGGAAGACCCTATACCGAGGGTAGCGATCTTAACCAGGAGGCACGCAGGTAGTTTACTAGCGGATTGAACCGTACGTAGACCCTGCTCGCCAAAGGCAAGCAGGGTTTTTTGTGCTTAAAATTTTTCAGTTTCAGCGAGTTACGCAAACCATTAACGAAAGGAATACTCCTGCCGCAGTCCACATCCCTTCCCCACTTGGGTGAAAAAAAGCCCCGCCATCAGCGGCAACTGACGGCGGAGCGGAATCGGTCACTCAATCCCCTCCAGTCCCTTGCGAAGACAGAAGATGGCCGGCAACCGTGTGTACGATCGCCGTAGCAGCCGCCTTTGTCAAACCGCCGGAGTCCTCTGAACGGACTTTCCGGACCGGAGGAGCCATGACCTGATTCCCGTTATGCGGACCTTATCGATTTTGTATAGACAGCTTCAAAGGCTTATGCGCAGGTGCCTGTATAAGGCGCTGGCGCGACAGGAGGTGTGCCTCAAACACCGAAAGATCCGCCGTGAAAACGACCTGCGGGTGTGAGCTCTCCGAGCTGGCAGCGGTGTTTGTTCTTTTTTAGTCGTGAGCGGCGCAGGACACTGCCTGAGGGCAGCATTCCCTGCGCCGCTCCTTTTTATGCGGCCATCGTCCAAGAGCAGGACGCCTGAACGCCATTCAGGGGATGCCGGTGCAATTCCGGCTGGCCGCACCACTTTTTTAAGTTCTCGCAAGAAGAGAACGCGGCGGGCGCCAGCCTGCGCAACGGAGTCTCCAAATCTCTGTGGGACCGGGGAAGCACCGGGACGCCGTG
>JAEYUU010000059.1 GCA_023429545.1 Verrucomicrobiota bacterium | reverse complement strand
CGTCCAGGTTGTGTTCGATCACCACCAGAGTATTACCCGCTTCGCGCAGCCGCATCAGCACGGTCAGCAGCGTCTGGATGTCCGCGAAGTGCAGCCCAGTGGTGGGCTCATCCAGCAGGTACAGCGTGTGGCCCGTGGCCTTCTTCGCAAGTTCTGCCGCCAGCTTCACGCGCTGTGCCTCACCGCCGGAGAGGGCCGCGCCGCTCTGGCCGAGTTTTACATATCCCAAGCCCACCTGCTCCAGGGCATGCAACTTGGGGAAGATGGCCGGGTGCTTCTCAAAAAATCGTGTGGCTTCTGCGACCGTCATCTCCAGCACATCGGAGATGTTGCGGCCTTTCCATGAAATCTCCAGCGTCTCGAGATTGTAACGGCGTCCGCGGCACTGATCGCAGGTCACCTGCACGTCACTCAGGAAGTGCATGTCGATGGTCAGCAACCCATCACCACCGCATTTCTCGCAGCGACCACCGGCCACATTGAAGCTGAAGCGGTTCGGTTGGTAGCCCCGCACCTTGGAGGCAGGGAGCTGGGCAAAGAGTTCGCGGATGGGGGTGAAGGCCCCCACGTACGTCGCTGGATTGGAGCGCGGGCTGCGGCCAATGGGTTCCTGATCGATGACCACCACCTTGTCGATCGACTCCAGTCCGCTGATGCGCTCATGCTTGCCGGGCTCATCCTTGGCGCCGTAGAAATGCCGCATGAGCGCGCGGCGCAGGATGGTATCCACCAGCGATGACTTCCCGCTGCCCGAGGGCCCGGTCACGCAGATGAAGCAGCCGGGCGGGAAGCAGACAGTGACGTTGCGCAGGTTGTGCTCGGACGCGCCGTGGATGGTGAGGGGTCGGCCAGCCACGGGGGCCGCGCGTTGAAAGCGCGGACGTCGCATCTTGGAGGAGGGACCTTCCGATTCGAGCGTGAGTTCACCGCCATTGCTGGTGCCCCGTGTGGTGCCATCTCCTGATATACCAGAGCTGCGGCGCATCTTGGGCACCGGGATGCCGCTGCGACCATCCAGCCATGAGCCAGTGAGCGAGTCACGCTGCTTCATGAGTTCGCTGGCCGGTCCTTGGGCCACAATCCGCCCGCCGTGTGGGCCAGCTCCCGGACCCAGCTCGATGAGCCAGTCCGCCTCGCGAATGGTGTCCTCATCATGCTCCACCACCAGCACGGAGTTACCGAGGTCGCGCAGCCGCTTCAGCGTGCCGATGAGGCGTTCGTTGTCCACGGGATGCAGGCCGATGCTGGGCTCATCCAGCACATACAGCACGCCCGCGAGACCCGCGCCGATCTGGCTGGCAAGGCGGATGCGCTGGGCTTCGCCACCGGAGAGCGTGCCGCTCTCCCGATCCAGCGTGAGATAGCCGAGCCCCACTTCATCCAGGAACGCGAGCCTCTTCAGGATTTCCTTCTGCAGCTCCGTGCAATACTTCTTCTGAAGATCTGTCAGCACCAGACCCTTCGTCCACGGAATAGCATCCCGCACCGCCATCCTCGTGAATTCGTAGACATTGACTGCGGATTCATCTCCCTTGTCCCTTGATCCTAGTGTCACCCCAAGCACCTCCGGCCTAAGCCTTTTGCCGCGGCAAGTCTTGCAGGGCATGGGGTTCATCAGTCGCGTGAGCTGCGCGCGAAGGGACTCGCCCTTCACGGTGTTGTGCATGCGCTCCACCTGATCCAGCAGGCCCTCGAAGGGTTTGGCAACGCTTTTCTTGTTCGCGTCAATCTTCCAACCCGTGGGCACTGCCACCTTTCCAGTTCCGTGAAAGAGCGCCTCCTTGAATTTCTCCGGCAGCGCGCGGAATGGCACGTCGACGTCCACCTCGTAAAACTTCGCCAGCGACTCGATGCTGCGCTGCAGCATGGCCTTGAGCTTTGGCTGCTTGTTCCACCACGTCTTGATGGCGCCAGCCTTGATGGACTTGGCCTCATCCGGCACGATCAGCTTCGGATCCGCCGCCATCACCGTGCCGACACCCTCGCAGGTGGGACACGCGCCGAGGTGCGTGTTGAAGGAGAAATGCTTGGGCGTGAAATCGTCCAGCACCGTGCCTGTTTGTGGATTCGCGTACGCCGTGGTGAAGACACGCATGTCGGAGGGATCTCCTTCACCAGTCAGAAAGCGCACTTCGCGTGGATTCCATTTCAGCGCGGACTCCAGTGCTTCCATGAGCCGGCCGCGAACGCCTTCGCGCAGCACCAGACGGTCCAGCACCACCTCGATGTCGTGCGCCTCGGTGCGGGTGGTCTTGAGTTTCTCATCCAGCTCATGGATCTCTCCATCCAGTCGCACACGCACAAAACCCTGCCGCTGCAGCTTCTCAAACAACCCACGGAAGTCGCCCTTCTCCTGCGCGACCACCGGCGCCAGCACGATCGCCCTGGTGCCCTCGGGCAGATCCAGCATTTCATCGGCGATCTCCGCCGGCGTCATTTTCCGCAACGGTTCGCCTGTCACCGGATCGTGGGGCTGACCCGCTGCGGCATAGAGCACGCGCAGGTAGTCGTAGATCTCCGTGACCGTGGCGATGGTCGAGCGTGGATTGTGCGCCACAGTGCGCTGCTCGATGGCGACGGCAGGGGACAGGCCGTCAATGAAGTCCACGTCCGGCTTGTCCAGTTGATCCAAGAACTGCCGGGCATAGGCTGAGAGACTTTGCACATACCGCCGCTGGCCCTCGGCATACAGCGTGTCGAACGCGAGGGAGGACTTCCCGGACCCGCTCACCCCGGTGAGGACCACCAGCTTGCCACGGGGAATGTCCACATCCACGTTTTGCAGATTGTGCTGCCGCGCCCCACGCACCCGGATATAGCCCGTGGTCTGTTCAGTCT
>JAEYUU010000750.1 GCA_023429545.1 Verrucomicrobiota bacterium | reverse complement strand
GCCTCGCCCATCACTCACGTGAAGCAGGGCTGCCCGCCCACCTTGTTCATCGAGGGGGAGCATGACACGGTGAAGATTGGGCGTGCTGAAATGCAGGTGAAGCTTCGCGCCCGGGGCATCCCCACGGAGGTCATCACCCTCAAGGGGGCACCCCATCCCTTCTGGATGAGCCAGCCCTGGCTGGATGAAACTGCCAAGGCGGCAGGTGACTGGTTCGACAAGTATTTGAAGTAGCCGGTTTCTCGCAATCCGGCGCTCCAATTCCCAACCAGCCTTGGCAGGGGGCGGTCTCCGAAAGTCCGCTCCCGGATCAGCGGATTTGCCTCCATGCGAATTTTCTGCTTTCCACCCCGGCAGCGCTCGCTCTAAATCCCCGGAGTTCCTCACCTACAAATGACCCTCGAAGATGTTCGCATACAGATTGATCGCGTGGATCAGGACCTTCTCCGTCTCCTGAACGAGCGGGCGGACCTCGTGCACCATGTCGGGG
Organism: Verrucomicrobiota bacterium; assembly: GCA_023429545.1. Classification (GTDB taxonomy): domain Bacteria; phylum Verrucomicrobiota; class Verrucomicrobiia; order Verrucomicrobiales; family Verrucomicrobiaceae; genus Roseimicrobium. The sequence goes on along the minus strand of JAEYUU010000750.1, from coordinate 2,586 downwards.
AAATCAAACGGAAGGAGGGGCTGGAGATCTATGCTCCGGACCGCGAAGAGAAGCTGCTGAAGAAGCTCATCGAGCTGAACAAGCACCACAAGGGCCGGCTGCCCGAGAAGTCCATCCGCGCCATCTATCGGGAAATCATCTCCGCCGCGCTGGCGCTGGAGCAGGACATGCGCATCGCCTACCTCGGCCCCGCCGGCTCCTGGACACATCAGGCCGCGATCAGCCGTTTCGGCAACAGCGTCCTGTACCTCCCTGAGGCGAGCACCGAGGATGTCTTTGAGCGCGTGACCACGCAGGAGGCGGACTACGGCGTGCTGCCCATCGAGCACAGCACGGAGGGCGCGGTGCACCACACGTTGGATCACCTCGTGGACTCGACGATGCAGATCTATTCGCAGTTCCTCTGGCGAACGGAAACCGTCCTCATGTCCAATGGCCCCCGTGACACGGTGGACTACATCTACGGCCACCCGCAGGTCATCGCCCAGTGCCGCAAGTGGCTTTCACATAACTTCCCCGACGCGGAGCTGCGTGAAGCTCCGAGCACCAGCCAGGCGGCGGCCTTTGCCTGCGAACATCCCAACTCCGCCGCCCTGGGCACGGCGCTGGGAGCGGAGTTGCAGGGGTTGAAGATCATCGCCGCCTCCATCGACGACAGCAGCTCCCAGGCACGGTTCATTGTGCTCGGGCGCCGCCCGGCACCCGCCACAGGGCAGGACCTCACCATGCTCATGGTGACGGCGCGTGACCGCGTGGGAGCGCTGCTGGAAATCCTGAAAGCCTTCGCCAATCAGGGGATCAACGTGCGGCAGATCGAGAATCGTCCCGTGCCCGTGGAAGAGTCCAGCTCGCAGACGCATGTCCGGTTTTTCCTGGAGGTCACCGGCCACTGCCATGATGAGTCCCTGAAGCGTTCCATTGATGAGGTGATTCATGATGGCGATGCCATCAAGATCCTCGGGAGCTATCCGAGCTCACCTTGGAGTGAGTAGTGGAGAGTCCGAGGGTCGGAGTCCAGAATGCGGAGAGCTGACCGTGAGTTTTCGTCTGCAGAGGAGGCGTAGTCCGCAGTCCCTTACAACTCCATCTGGATCCCCAGCTCAATCACCTGCCGTGAGGGCAGATCGAAGTAGCCGGTGGCGGGCCGCGCCAGGCGTGAGAGGGTGATGTACATTTTCTTTCTCCAGGGACGCATGGTGCTTTTGCCCGTGGGCAGCAGAAGCTCCCGGGCCTGATAGAAGCTGATGTTGCTCATCTCACCCTCCTTTTTCAGGGACAGTGCCTTGCACAGATCGCTCATCACATCGGGGGACTCCATGAACCCGTAGTACAGTACGACACGGAAAAAGTCCGGTGCGAGTTCCGTGATGGCGTAGCGCTGATCCTTCGCCGCATGCGGCTCCTCCAGGAACTGCACCGTAAGCATCACCACCCGCTCGTGCAGGGATTTGTTGTGCTTGAGATGATGCAGCAGCACGAGCGGCAGTCCATCCGCAGACCCGCTCATGAAGGCACCGGTGCCACGCACGCGGGGGATGCGTTTGTTCTCCAGTTCACGAAGCAGATGCTCCACCGGGAGCTGTCCGCGGGTCATGATGCGCCAGAGGATGGCGCGGCCATCCTGCCAGGTCTTCATCAAGAGCCAGAGCACGAGGGTCAGCAGCAGAGGCATCCACGCCCCGCTGAAGAGCTTGGTCAGGCTGCCCGCCACATAGGTGGATTCCAGGAGGAGGAAGGCCACAATCGGCAGCATGCCCTTCCACCATGGCCACTTCCACAGGCGCAGCACCACCATGAGCAGAAGCGTGCTGGTCAGCACCATGTTCGCGGAAACCGTGAGCCCGTAGGCGGCGGCCAGTTTGCTGGAGCTGCCAAACATGTACACCAGCGTCAGGCAGGACACGCATAGCAGCGCGTTGATCTGGGGAAGGTAGATTTGCCCACGCACATGTGGATTGGTGTGTTTGATCTTCAGCCGGGGCAGGAAGCCGAGCTGCATGGCCTGCTGCGTCAGGCTGAAGACGCCCGTGATCATCGCCTGGGAGGCAATGATGGTGGCCAGCGTGCTCAGGATGACCAGTGGCGTGAGCCAGCTCTGCGGCACCATGCGGAAGAAGGGGTTCTCGTGCGCGGAAGGATCCCGGAGCACCAGCGCCGCCTGTCCGAGGTAGTTCAAGCTCAGGCCTGGAAACGCCAGACAGAACCACGAACGCTGCATGGCGGTGCGTCCGAAGTGGCCGATGTCCGCATAGAGCGCTTCGCAACCCGTGACACACAGCAGCACACTGCCCATGATGCCGATGCCGTGATGCCCATGCTCCACCAGGTATCTCACTCCATAGTGCGGTAAAAAGGCGGCCAGCGCCTGGGGATGCTGCACCAGATTGTGCAGCCCCATGACGCCCAGGACAGTGAACCAGACCAGCATCACCGGTCCAAAGCCGGCCCCGATGCGCTGGGTGCCATGCCTCTGTACCAGAAACACCCCGAGGAGGATCGCCAGGGCCACCGGCACCACATACTTCGCGAACTCCTTGTTGATCTCCCCCAGCCCCTCCACGGCGGAAAGGACGGAGATGGCAGGAG
>JAEYUU010000628.1 GCA_023429545.1 Verrucomicrobiota bacterium | reverse complement strand
GCCCCGTCTGGAGCGCGGCCAGTATGTGTTCCGGCTGGAGTTGGACGAGTCGAATCTGCGCGACACCCCCACCTCCGCGCGGTTGAAGGGCCGGCTGCGCGAGGTGGAGCTTTGGGGATTGTAGGCGGTCTGGCAAAAAGCCCTGCCGGGACGGCCTTCATTCCGCTTGCGGGCGGGGTCACGCGCGGCATGATAGACGGCTCCCCCGGTCCGATCGATGTCCGAACAAGAACGCCAGCCCGATGAACTAACCTTTGAAGCCGCGATGGAATCGCTCGAATCCATCGTGTCCTCACTGGAAGGGGAGCGCCTGCCCCTGGAAGAAATGCTGCAGAGCTATGAGCGCGGCGTGAAGCTGTTGCGCGTCTGCCGCAGCCGCATCGAGACCGCGCGCCAGCGGGTGGAAATCATCACGGCGGATCTGGAGGGACGCGGCAAGGCCACCCTGAGCGATTTTGGATCGCTGGAATCGCCGGATGCGTCTGCCGCTGAAGAATCTGCCACGAAGCGTTCCGCCAGGAAAAAGTCCGTTGCCCAGGAGCCCCCTTCCGGGAGCAGCAGCACGGGCGAAGACATCCGCCTGTTTTGATCATCTCCCGCCCGCCCCGCCTCACGCTCTCCAATGCCTGAACTTCCCGTCATCAAGTCCGCCGCCGATCTCAAAAAACTGCCCCAGGAGCAGCTTCCCGAGCTTGCGGAAAAAATTCGCGAGACTCTCATCAAGACGCTGGCGGAAACAGGCGGCCACCTGGGCCCGAATCTGGGCGTGGTCGAGCTGAGCATGGCGATGCACTGGGTGTTTGACACGCCGCAGGACAAGTTTGTCTGGGACGTGGCGCACCAGGCCTATGTGCACAAGATGCTCACGGGCCGCTGGGATCGCATTCACACCATCCGGCAGTACGAGGGACTCAATGGTTTCGCCCTTCGCACCGAGAGCGAGCACGATTGCTATGGCGCGGGCCACGCGGGGACCGCTGTTTCCGCAGCTCTCGGATTCGCCGTGGGCCGCGACCTCAAGGGCAGTGACGAACACGTGGTGTGCGTGGCCGGTGATGCTGCCTTCACCTGCGGGGTGACGTTTGAGGCGCTCAACAACGTGGCCGCCCAGACGAAGCGCTTCATCCTGGTGCTCAATGACAACGAGTGGAGCATCGACCGGAACGTCGGCGCCATCGCGAAGTACTTCAATCACATTGCCACGAGTCCTGCTTACGCTTCGCTGCACCAGACGGCGGCGGGTCTGTTGGAGAAAATCGGAGGCAAGACCATCCGCCGCCTCGCCGGCAAGGTGGAGGAGAGTGCCAAGGGCCTTTTCCTCACCACCTCCTCCCAGCCCAGCCCCACCACCTCAGTTCTCTTCGAGGAGTTTGGCTTGCGCTACTACGGACCAATCGACGGGCATGACATCCCGCTGCTCATCAAGACTTTTGAGTTTCTGAAGTCGCAAAACGAACCGGTCATTCTCCACATCATCACGGAGAAGGGTCGCGGCTACAAACCGGCGCTGGAGGATCCCGGCAAGTTCCACGGACTGGGCAAGTACAACATCGAAACCGGGGAGACACCTCCCACGGCCACACCCACGTACTCCGCGATCTATGCGCGCAGCGTGACGGACTTTGCGAAGGAAGACACGAAGATCGTGGCCATCACGGGAGCCATGCCCGGCGGCACCGGGTTGAGCGTTTTCAAGAAGGAGATCCCCGAGCGCTACTATGATGTGGGCATCGCGGAGGAGCATGCCGCGCTGTTTGCGTGCGGTCTTGCGGCGCAGGGACTCAGACCGTTCCTCACCATCTACTCCACCTTCATGCAGCGCGCCTATGACATGATCATCCATGACATGGCGATCCAGAACCTGCCCGTGCGCCTGTGCATGGACCGCGGCGGCCTCAGCGGCGATGACGGCCCCACGCACCACGGCCTCTTCGACATCGGCTACTTGCGGCATGTGCCGAATCTGGTTCACATGCAGCCCAAGGACGAAGACGAGTTCGTGGACATGCTGTGGACGATGGCCAATTACGACAGTGGCCCGATAGCCATCCGTTATCCGCGTGGATCCGGTACCGGAGCCAAGCCCAAGGAAAAACCCGTGCGGCTGGAGATTGGCAGGGCCGAGGTGGTGGAACCCCAGGGCGAAGTGGCCTTGGTCGGCCTTGGCTCCATGTTCGAGATGGCGGAGCAGACACGCGAACTTCTCGCGAAGCAGGGCATCACCGCCGCATTGATCAACCCTCGCTGGATCAAGCCGCTGGACGGCGCCGTGCTGGAACAGTTCGCGAAGCAGTGCAAGGTCATCTGCACCTTCGAAGACCATGTGCTTCACAACGGCTTCGGCTGTGCTGTCATCGAGCATCTCAACGACGCGGGATTGCACACGCCTGTGGTGCGCATTGGCTGGCCGGATGAATTCATCGAGCATGGCAACGTGCCCGTGCTGCGCAAGAAGCACGGCCTCACCCCTGAGGCTGCGGTGCAGAAGATTCTCGCGGCCTTGAAGTAAGCGGGCCGCTTGCAGGGGATCCAGCTTCCGGCCACCGATCTTCCCGAATACAGGGGTGATAAAGTGCGTTAGGAACGTGGAAAAACAACGCTGGCAGGACACGACGCACTGCGTTGCGTACGGTTTCACTCTGTACATCTAAAATCGCCTTCCTGAATGACTCCAGACAGCACTCCTCCCACCGCAGCCCCACGCCATGATTTGAATGGCCGGAGGGTGAAACACCCTGAGCATGCGGCGGTGTATTTCATCGATACTGGATTCAAGCGTCTCGTGACCACACCCCAGATCTTCAACCGTCTGTTTGTGAACTGGACCTCCATTGAGG
>JAEYUU010000617.1 GCA_023429545.1 Verrucomicrobiota bacterium | reverse complement strand
GTGAAAATCTTGTGCCCTTCGTACTCGCTCTCCTCGAATACGCCGAACCCGTTTCCGATCAGCTTCCACAGCGCATCAAAGGACGACTGGAACCGGTCACGGTTCTTCAACTTGAAAGCGGTGACCTGGTTCTGCGCAAGCTGTGGGTTGGCCTGCCCCGGGACCATCTTGGTCATTTCCAGATACTCGTCATCCATGCTGCCGAGCAGGTCCTGGCGGATGCTGATGCCTGCCTGTTTTTCCAGCCCCTCAAGCTGCCCGGTAAGAATCGCCGCGATGGGTCCGAGCTTGTTCACCGTTTTGAAGACATTGTCATAAATCGCACCCGGGCTCGCGCGGGTCACGCTGCTGGAGTCCACCTCCGCAGGCACGAATGGGGGCTGCGGCACTTCGGTGCTCGTGCCGCGGACCAGTGCAGGGAAAATGCCCTGTGGCTTCTCCTCATGCAGAATCACCAGGTCACCGCGAGCGTGCCCATCGTTGAGTTCGATGCACGCTGCCACGCCATGGAGTTCCTCCAAAGAGAGGGCACCGAAGACCTGCTTCGGCGTGATGGGGGAAGGCTTGTTCCCTGCATCTTCTTCGAACTTCTCCTCCATCATGGCGAAGAGACTGTCAAGGTCGCCATAGATGGTCACGTCCGCTGTGCCGCCACGAATTTCTGCCAGCCGGGCAAAATGTGCCGCGGCGGGATGACCGTCCCCTTGCGCGCCCTTCACGCGGGAGATCATCTCCGTCATGAGTTCCTCATCCACGGTCTCGACCAGAAGGCCGTCAACCACGGCCCAGGATTCCACCCACCACGCATCTTCTTCATCGCCGTCGGAGATGTAGCTCACCGTCACGCCGTCGATCTCCTTGGTCTTGAGCACTGCGTCGGGATACTCGTTCTTCTTGTAGGCTTCGAGCTGCTTGGCCTTCGCCTCGGTGACGGCAGCTTCATTTCCTGCAATTTCGCTGAGTCCCACATGGCGCGGCTCGTCAGCTTCGAAATCCTCGATGTCGTCCACGATGATCGCTCCCAGCGAGGCGCCCGGATACAAGCCCAGGGCCTCACGCAGGGTCGTTCCCGTCATCTCACCGAAAAACTTGTCCCACGCAGACTGGCCATCCTTGTACATAGGCGCCATCCAGCGCTTCACCGCTTCATCCTCCATGAAGCGGCCCATGCCGCTCGTATCCCAATCTTTTACCAGTTCCGGGGTGTCCTTGATGCCCACGATGATCATCGCGTTCTCGGGCATGAGCTTCACCCATTCCCCGATCTTGTCCGCAGCCTGCGCAACGGTATGCACTGCAAGGAATCCGGCAGCGAACAGCAGCCGGGCGGGGTGACGCAGAAAAGCAAAACGTGCCAGTTTCATGGTTTGAGCTTGGGGGAGTTTTTGTTCGGTGCTTCCGGCTTGGGATTCTCGGAAGAGACAGGCGGCAGGTAGCGAAATCCATGATTGGGATTCCGTGCGTCAAAAGCAAAGGCCTCGCGGTTCTTCAGGAAGAGTTTCAGGAGACTTGCGGGAATGGCAAAACCCACACCCTCCACCCCGGCGCCGGCCAGCTTCATGTTGGTCACGCCCACGACCTCGCCCTTCGCGTTGAAGAGAGGGCCTCCGGAGTTGCCCGGATTGATCTGCGTTGTGGTCTGGATGTACCAGCGCCCTCCATTCTCCCGGGCACGCACGCTCACGATGCCCTGCGAGACCGTACGCTCCAATCCCAAGGGACTGCCGATGGCGAAGACATGCTCGCCCTGTGCAATCATGTCTGACTCGCCCAGCACCACATGGGGCAGGTCCTTGACCGATTCATCGTCGATCTGCAGCAGCGCGAGATCCAAGAAGCCATTCATGGCGACAATTTTCACCTTGGAAAAGGTTTCCTTCTCAATCCCACTCGCCTTCTGCCGGTACACCAGGATACGAATCTCCTGCTCACCGGCAATGACGTGCTGGTTCGTCACCACATGGCCGAACGAGTTGATGATGAAGCCTGAGCCCAGCCCGGTGGCTGTCTGGATCTGCACGACTCCCTCGGAGACACGCTTCACATTCTCCTCCACCGCCATGGCGCTGCGATCGGCCTCCACATAAAAGATGTCCTCCGCGAGCTGGCGATCCGCATTCGCGGGTTTCGCGTCTTGAGCCTGCTCATCACGCTTCACTTCCGCGATCTCAGTGCGCGGGACGGTAAGGATGGTGAAGCCCAGATCCAGCACCAGCGAGTCCGCCCGCTCCTTGAGCAGCTCTCCTTTGATTTCTGCACCATTCTTTAGGCGCACACTGGCCGGAGTGACAGCCGTCCCGGGCGCTGTGCCAAGCGCCACGAATGCAAAGCAAAGGAATATCCGACGCATGACGGGCCGGATGTTAGCGGAGCCGCCCGCATGCACCACCTATTTTTGCACGCGATGCTCAGGCAAGCCCGAGCACCTTGTCCATGCGGCGCGCCACATCTGCCAGATAATCCCAATCTCCTCCGGCTACTTCGGCCGCGGCCCAGCCTGTAAAATCGATCTTTGCCAGTTCCAAACAAACAGCAGGCCAATTGACGCTGCCTTCGCCAATCGGATTTCTGAAGCCCGCGCTCATGCCCTCCTTCATGGCCACGGTGAGATCATATTCCTTGATATCGAGTTTGCCGATGCGTTTGCCAATCACCTGGATCCAGTGTTCCGCCACCCCCCAGCGCATCACATTACCCACGTCATAGTGCACTCCCACATAGGGGTGCGCGATTTCATCAACGTAGCGTGCCATATCCAGGGGGCTGATGAGGAAGCTGGCCCACACATTCTCGATGAGAACCTTGATGCCCTGCTTCTCGCCATGCGGGCCCGCCGCCTTGATCCTCGCCTGGGATTCCTTCCAGTTCTCCCACCACGTCTTCTTCTGATCATACCCGGTGGTCACCAGAATACTGTCGCCGCCCAGTTTCTTCGCGAGATCGATGACAGCATTCAGGTCCTGTGCGCCCGCGCCCACCACGCAGTCGATCACCAGTCCGGTTTCTTTGCTCGCGGCGAGCCAGGCATCGGCATCCTTCACGTGTTTAAAGCTCGGTTCCACCCCCTCATACCCACAGGCCTTCAGCTTGCGAAAAGCTTCCGGCAGCGGAAGAGACTGGTCCTTCACCATGCCCCACTTCAAGGACTTGCGGATTTTGCCTTTGAGGGGCGAGGTTTGCCCGTGAACTGGCACAGCCATGGCGGCGGCGGCTGAGGCAGCGGTGGCAAGAAGGGAGCGGCGAGTCATGCGGACTCCAACGTACCAGCGTGGACAACCTTTGCCGGGGAATTGATGATATGACTGACTGCCCGGCACGTTTTGCCCTTGGCTTATGAAATTGTCACTTCCGCTCCTCCTTTTGTGCGTGTTGCACGTCTCGCTTCCGCTTTGCGCGCAAAGCACACCCTGGAAATGGCAATCCACTCTCGTGCCCGACGTGGGCTTCCATCTCGATGAGGCCGAGGTGGTGCATGTGACCTCGCTTGCCTCAAATGGGAAGGGCACTCTGCGCGATTCACTCAAGATTCCCGGACCGAAGATCCTTGTGTTCGATGTTGCAGGCGTGATCGATCTCGAGATGAAGGGCATCGAGATCCACGAGCCTCAGGTGTATATCGCGGGCCAGACCGCACCCCCGCCCGGCATCACCCTGATTCGCGGAGGCCTGAGCATCGAGGCAGATCAAGTGGTGGTACAGCACCTTCACGTGCGTCCAGGTGACGCTGGCCAACCCAAGAAGAGCGGGTGGCAACCAGATGGCATCACCACGAGCGGCGGACCCAGCGATGTATGGATTGATCACTGCTCTGTCACCTGGGCATTGGATGAGAACATTTCCGCAAGCACCTACAAATCTCCCACCGGTGAGCCCGCGCAACGCATCTTCATACGGCACTGCATCATCGCGGAAGGACTAAATGATGCCACCCATGAAAAGGGTCCGCACTCCAAGGGCACCCTGGTGCTCGACGGCACCAAGAACGTCGCCATCGTGGGCAATCTCTATTCCAGCAATGTGGAGCGCAATCCCGTCTTCAAGCTCGACACCTCGGGAGTAGTCGTAAACAACGTCATGGCGAATCCCGGCCAGCGAGCCATCCACGCCTCCGTGCCAACCGCGGAAACGGCAAACCTCCCCAAGGCCCGCATCTCGGTGGTCGGCAATGTGATTTTCTTTGGAGAAAAATCCAAGCGCAGTGCGCGAGCCATTTTTGAGGGCACCGCGGACGGCTACTTCAAGGACAACGAGGGGTATGACTGGTTTGGGCAGCCGTTGGATTTGCTACGCACCCCCTTCCCCACACTGGAGCAGCCGCCGGTCTGGCCTGAGGGTTTGAAGGCCGTGGGCACCACGAAGGCCATCTGGCAGGTGATGCGCTTCGCTGGTGCACGGCCCGCGGAACGTGATGCGATCGATCTACGTATTTTACAGGAGGCCTTCAGCGGCACCGCTCGTGTCATCGACAGCCAGGAGGAGGTGGGTGGCTATCCCAAAGTGGAGCCGGTCACGCGTGTCCTCGATGTGCCGGAGAAGAAGCGTGCCGCCTGGCTGGAGAAGCTCGCCGCTGAAGTGACCTACGGACCCGAGGGCGCGCCGAAGCCGCGTTCTTGAGGTTTTGAATCGTTTCTTGCGAGGTGTTGTACCGCCGCGCACAGTGCCCCATGAATGCGCACAGCCAAAAGACTGCCGTCTGCGCCGTGACCGGAAAGACGGTGCCCGCGTTCCAACTCGTGCCGCTGGGCGCTGTGCGGCCGGAGGTGGCCCAGGAACTGCAGAACCGCCATCCGGGCCTCACCACTTCCTCACTCATCAGCATCGCGGCACTGAATGATGCGCGCATGGAGCACGTACGCGCCCTGCTGGAGAGCCAATTGGGCGAGCTCACCCATCTGGACGAGAGCGTGCTCAAGAGCCTTCATCAGCATGAACTGCTGAGTGAACGTCCGGCGGAACCCGACTCTGCCTTGCTGACCTTTGGTCAACGCATGGCGGACCTCATCGCCACCTTCGGCGGGAGCTGGAGGTTCATCCTCATCTTTGGTGGATTCCTGCTGCTGTGGATTGTGGTGAACGTCGTCGTGCTGGTGAGCCGGCCTTTCGATCCCTATCCGTTCATCCTGCTGAACCTGATTCTTTCATGCATTGCAGCCCTCCAAGCCCCTGTGATC
>JAEYUU010000532.1 GCA_023429545.1 Verrucomicrobiota bacterium | reverse complement strand
CCTGGATGATGGGCAGGATGAACGTCGCGCCGCCGTGGATGCATCGGGCGCTCTGTCCTTTGCCCACCTTGCCATAGACGACGAGGATCTTGTCTGAGGGACAGCGCTTGAACCTGGAGGTGAAAAGTACAATGGTGGAGAAGACCAGGATGGCGGCGCCAGCCACGAGGATCAGAAAGGCAATCTCAGGCATAGTGCCCGGATACTGGCATGGTGCTCCCGTCGAGACAACACAATCTGGGCTGGATCCGCGAAACTTTTCCCTTGGCACTTCTGTACCCAATTCCCTAGCATCACTGAACGTTTCGCATTCCTCCCATGAAGTCCCATTTACGTTTGTTTACCCTGGCAACTTTGGCATGCAGCGCCCTTGGCCTGACCCAGTGCAGCAAGTCTGGAGACTCCGCAGGCGACAAGCCCCGCGTGGCCTACATGGGCAATGCGATTGCTCCCTTCTGGACCATCGCGGAAAAGGGCGCGCGCAAGGCGGCGGATGAATTCGGCGTGGAGGTGGATGTCCGCATGCCCGCCAACGGCGCCGCGGATCAGAAGCGCATGGTGGAGGAACTGCTGGCGCGTGGCGTGAAGGGCATCGCCTTCAGCCCTGCGGACCCGAAGAACCAGCTCGATCTCATGCAGGAGATCGCGAAAAACACCATCCTCATCACCCAGGACAGCGATGCGCCTGATGCTCCGAGGCAGTGTTTTGTGGGCATGGACAACTACCAGGCTGGCAGGCTGTGCGGAAAGCTGATCAAGGAAGCCATGCCGAACGGCGGCACGGTGATGTGCTTCGTGGGACGCGCCGGTCAGCTCAATGCCAAGCAGCGCCGCCAGGGGCTCACGGATGAATTGCTGGATCGTCCCGAAGGTCAGCAGGGTGATGATCCGCCGGATGCGGAGTTGAAAGGCGCGAAGTACACCATCCTCGGCACACGCACGGATGAAGTGGACTTTGCCAAAGCCAAGTCCAACGCACAAGATGCGCTCACCAGGCACCAGGACATCGGCTGCATGGTGGGCCTCTTCAGCTACAATACGCCAAAAATCTATGAAGCGGTGAAGGGGGCGAACAGGCTGGGCACGGTGAAGATCGTGGGCTTCGATGAGGAAGATGACACGCTGCGCGGCGTGCAGGAAGGACATATCTACGGCACCGTGGTTCAGAGTCCCTATCGCTATGGGTACGAGAGCGTGCGCATCCTCGCCGCGCTGGCCAAGGGCGACAAGAGTGTGATTCCCGCCAACAAGTTCTTCGAGGTGCCTGCCAAGGCGGTGAAGAAGGGTGATGTGGACGCCTTCTGGAAAGAGCTGAAGGAACTGGTGAAGTAGTTCCCACACGGATCTTCATGGATGCCTCGTTGTCATTGCTCGGTGTTTCCGGTCTCACCAAGCGTTTTCCCGGTGTGCTCGCGCTTGATGGCGTGTCGTTGTCTGTTGCTCCCGGCGAGACGGTTGCGGTGATCGGTGAGAATGGAGCGGGCAAGAGCACGCTGATGAAGATCGTGTCGGGCATCTACCATCCGGATGCAGGCACGATCACCTGGAATGGCAACGCGGTGACGCTGCGCTCGGTCAATGACGCGCAGGCGCTGGGGATCTCGTTGATTCACCAGGAACTCAATCTCGCGGACACCCTCGATGTCGCTGGCAATGTCTTCTTGGGCCGCGAACCGCGACGCGCCGGACTCTTGCAGCGCAAGGTCATGCGGGACCGCACCAATGTCCTGCTCAAGCGGCTCCGGGCGAACTTCCATGCTGATACACCAGTGGAGAGCCTCTCCCTTGGGCAGCGGCAGATTGTGGAAATCGCGAAGGCTCTTTCGCTGGAGACGAAGCTGCTCATCATGGACGAGCCGACCTCCAGCCTTTCCGGCGGGGAAACGGAGGTTCTCTTCGAAGTGATGCAGGGTCTGCGGCAGGAAGGCATGAGCATCCTCTACATTTCCCACCGGCTCGGTGAGGTGAAGCGTGTGGCGGATCGGGTGGTGGCCCTGCGCGATGGACGCAATGCGGGAGAACTCCAACGCGCTGAAATCAATCATGATGCCATGGTGCGTCTCATGGTGGGACGTGACCTCTCGCAGGTGTTTGAGCATCGCCCGCATTTTCCGGAGTGGGTGGTGCTGGATGTCGTGGGCCTGCGTACTCAGGCGCATCCGCAGCATCCCATCGGCATCGACTTGAAGAAGGGCGAGATTGTGGGCATGGCGGGGCTGGTGGGAGCGGGCCGCACGGAGGTGCTGCGCGCCCTCTTTGGCGTGGAGCCACCGGTCGGAGGCCGGATCATGGTGAATGGGAAGCAACTGAACGCCACGCATCCCCGGCAGGCAATCGAGGTCGGCATGGCATTGGTGCCGGAGGATCGCAAGGCATTGGGCGTGTTCCTTCCCGAATCTGTGAAATGGAATTTGGGCCTGCCCAGTGCCACGTACGATGCGAAGGCTGGAGTCTTCCTGAATCGCGGTGCGGAGAAGCGACACGCGGAGCGGGCGCAGAAGGATCTGCACGTGAAGACCGCGACGCTGGAGACACTGGTGGGCACGCTGTCAGGAGGCAATCAGCAGAAGGTCGCGCTCGGGAAGTGGCTCGCCATGCGCCCCATGGTGCTGCTGCTGGATGAACCCACGCGCGGCATCGACGTGGGAGCGAAGCGTGAGATCTACACTCTCATGGAGCAACTCGCCGGAGAAGGCATGGCCATCCTTTTCGCCAGCAGCGAGATGGAGGAGATCCTTGCCATGTCTGACCGCGTGATGGTCATGCACGAAGGCAGGCAGGCGGGCTGGCTGGAGCGCAAGGATCTCAGCGAGGAGGCGATCATGCGCCTTGCCACGGGGCGATAGCATGGGAAAGGCAGACGCGCGCGCATGAAGAAAATCATCGGAATCACCATTCTCCTTGTCCTCGTCTGTGTGTTCACAGCCGTGGTGAATCAGAATTTCCTGGGCGCGTACAACGTGGGGAACGTGGTCAAGTGGACCTCGCTCTTCGCCATCCTGGGCATCGGCGCGGCTTTTGTGATCATCACCGGTGGCATTGATCTCAGTATTGGGAGCGTGGTGGGATTGGTAGGCACGCTGCTGCCATGGCTGCTGGTGAAGAAGGGATGGAGTGTGCCTGCCGCGCTGGGGGCAGGGATTTCCGTTTCGCTGATCATTGGCCTCATTCACGGCATGCTGGTTACAAAGCTGAGACTGCCGGCCTTCGTGGTTACCCTCTGCGGTCTGCTCGTGTACCGCGGTGTGGCCCGGACCATGACGCATGATCAGGATCAGGGATTCGAGGGGAAGTTTGACGATCTTCGCTGGCTGGCGACAGGAAGGGTCGATCTTCCCGGTGAGTACTGGCTCCCGGTTCCCTTCTTTATCATGATCGGCATCGCCATTCTGGCGGCAATCTTCTTGAACAAGACTGTGTGGGGCCGGCATCTGCTCGCGCTGGGCCGGAATGAAGATGCGGCACGCTACAGCGGTATTCGGACGGAAAGGCTCATCATTCTTGCCTATGTGCTCTGCGCATTTCTCAGCGGTCTGGGGGGCATCTTGTTCGCGCTGGAACTCAATTCCGTGCAACCCGCGGGTCACGGGAACTTCTATGAGTTGTATGCCATTGCCGCCGCGGTGCTGGGTGGTTGCAGCCTGCGTGGTGGTGAGGGGAGCATCTTTGGCGTAATCATCGGAGCCGCCGTGATGCGTGTGCTTTCCAACTCAATCAATGTCCTCGGTCAGGCGAGCCAGGTGGAGTTCGCCATCATTGGAGTGGTGATCCTGCTGGGAGTCATCGCTGACGAACTACTGCGACGACGGCGGAAGGTGTAGGCGCGCCGTCGCTCCGTTGTCCTGCCTGATGCTACC
>JAEYUU010000507.1 GCA_023429545.1 Verrucomicrobiota bacterium | reverse complement strand
AGCCGACACCGGTGATCATCGGACGCGAGGGCGCTTATGTCGGTGGAGAGCTCCACGACTGGCGGCTCATCGGCAGCTTCTTTGTCCATGCGGAGATCGACGAGAAAAAGGAGCCGTGGCAATTGCTCCTCAACTACTGCTACCTCACCCGGTATGGGGCGCCGATGCCAGTAGTGGTCCGCATACCCGTGCCGCCTGGAACGGAGGCCGAAGCCGCCCGGGTGGTAGAGACGCTGAACAAGAGCAAGAAAAAGAAAGACAAGGAGAAATGACACCAGGGGTTCGTCGGGGGTCACGGCCCTTGCTACGGCTTCAGTCCCCGCTTCCGGAGGAAGCCATCAAGTGGTTCATATTCCCCTGACACCGGCTCCATCCATTCGATTCGTTTGTCCTTCCGGGACACCCGGAAGAGTCCCACCATCGGGCTGACATTGGGATCAAAGCCGGAGTCGGCAGCATGGTCCTCACGCAGTTCCACGTCCGCCCATCCTTCCGCATCGTAAGGCGCCACCTGGACGAAGACGGTCACGCCGCGGGGCAGGGACTTCCTCAGCGCCTTCATCCACGGCTGGCTGTTCCACCAGGGCACCATGGCGTTTGGATCTTCCGCAGCAGCGGTGTCCGCGGGCGTTCCGGATGGCGGCGGCGACTTGGTGTTCACGATCTCGACCCGCACGGCTCCCTTTGAGATCGTCACGTCCACCACGGGGCTGCCCTTGAGGATGCTCGCCTCGGCCCTGGCCCCTCCGAGGACCTGCACCGGCATGGCAGCCAGCGTCGCCCGCGCGGCCGGTGTGGAGAATTGCCCGTCATCGCTGTCCTCCGCGTCACGATGGGTGTCGCGATGGTAGTTCACCCGGTCCTGTCGCAGAATGTCCATCACCGATTTCAAGGACGTACCGGAGGAGTTCACATGATCGTTGGAACTGAGCCGTGCGCGATACGTGATTGACGGCGCGACATCCGTGCCATCTTCCGTAGTGGGGCCTACCTTGGACGGAGGCTTCATCCAGCGGACGAGCTCAAATCCGTCGCCCTTTGCGGCAAGGACGCCGGTAGCAATGCGCAGTTCCTCCCCCTCGGGCATGGACACCATTTCCACCACCCAGCCGCCGTCACCGGCGCCCAGCCATTGCTGCACCCACCAGCCGGACAGCGACGGTTCATCCGTCCACTTGAACAAAGCGCCTTTCTGCCCCTTCCCACTCAACGCCCGCACATGCCTGGGCGCAAATCCATCTCCCACCCACTCCAGCACGCGGAAGAATGTGGGTGACACGTCACTCTGCGGCGCCGGCGCGATGAGTTCCACGATGCCATCGCGATCCACGTCCGCCACGAGTTGCGGGAGACTGATGCCGAAGTGCCACTCCCCAAATGCCAGTGGATGGGCGGAATCGAAGGTTGCGGGACTTTTCCACAGCACCGCACCCGAAGCATCCTTCACGAAGATTTGGTAGAAGGTGCCAATCTCCTCCTTGGAGTCGGATTTCCGTCGTGAGATCGTCTCGGCCTTTCCATCGCCATCGACATCCGTGAGGAACACCTTCGGATCCGATACCTGATCCTGAGCGCGCGTGATCTGGGTGCCAGCGGCCATGCCTGCGCAGACCAGCGTGACCCGAAGGAGGTCCTGAAGTTTCATGGTGATGTCTTGGGTTCTCCAGTGTGTGTCGCTAACTGGATGCACGCAGCACCCCATGCACATTGGGCGCGGAAGGCGATCAGAGTCAGTCGTAGAGCAAGGTCCGTTTCGCCCGCAGTGACTTCTTGCCGCACTTCGGGCAATGCGTGAAATCATCGATGTCATCGATCTTTGCGTACCGATCCCGGCACTTGGGGCAGATGAAGATCTCCCGGACCTTTCCCGCAAGCGAATCCCAAAACCTCACGGGCAAAGGCTTCGGACTGGTTTCGCGTTTCCAGGTAACGGCTACAACCTGGTCACACTTCTTGCAGTAGCCCGAGGCCTCCTCGAACATCCGTCCCCCGCCAATGCCGATGCTGGTGGTGAAGCCGCATTCCTTGGTGGCGCACTGCACCTCATAGCGCGTGCCAGCCCTTGCGGAGCCCAGCATCAAGCCAGACAAAACGAGAATACACAGGAATCTCATCGCCTATTCTTGGCGTCACCCTGGAGAAAAGGCGATGTGATTCACCGCGCAATTCTTGCGCAGCAGTGTTCCCTCTTCTCCCTTCCCCTCGCGCACCCGTCCCGCCACTTCTACTCTTGGAACTGCAGGCCTGCGCGTGATGGATGACGTCCCCGCCGGAGTCCCGCTGGCTAGCCCCTTCGGATCTCGGATCCTTTGAAGCGGACGGTGAAGCGGAAGACCTTTTTCACCCGGCAATGAACCTGGCCCGTCTGTAGATCAAACCGCTCCGGGATTTCGACACGATGCAGATCCACCGTGGCGTGGTAGCCACGCTCGGAGAAGATGTCGATAAGCATGGCCAGGGCCTCTGGTTCGTGAAAGAGGGGGTCTTCGGAATTGATGCCAGCCAGGCCGGGAATGGCGTGGCGGACAATGATGGGCATCATCTTGTCCTCAATGAACGTCACCACGGCCTGCATGAGCTCCGGTTTCTCCACCTTGTAGGCGTCGAGACGCCGCACCAGATCCTGGCGGGCATGACGGATGATCTCACTGGCCAGAGGCAGCTTCCGGAGCAGATCAAAGGTGCGGGGATCCAGCTCCAGGGAGCTTTGATACTCAAGCTCGCGGACGATGTTCTCCCGCACCGCGTCCAGCGGGGCCTGGGCATTGATGAAATGGTAGTGGAAGATTTCTTTGAGCGAGACGAGTGCGTCGTAGGTTTTCTCCTTGAAGACCTGGTAGCGACTGCGCGCCAGTGCAGCGTTGAAGTCGGTGTGTCGCTCCTCCCACAGCTCACCAAGGCCTGAGCGCCGGATCTCCTCATTGTGGGCGAGAACCTCCTGCCCGCGCTTCAACTGGCGGGCGATGCTCTCCGTCTCGTCCACGAAGAGCACCATGATGTGAAACATCGGCTGCTTGAAATGGGCGGCGTCAGGCGTCCCCGAAAAGTCCCGGCGCAGGCGGATCATCTCATCGAAGAGCATTTTCAGGCACTCCACCTGCACCTGGGTGCGGGGGAAGCCGTCCAGAATCGCCCCATTCTGCTGCTCGGGCTCGAGCAGCTTGCGGAAGAGGATGCCCACCACCTCCCGGTCGCCCACCATGCCGCCCTGGGCCTTGATTTCCCGTGCCTCCGGGCTGTCGAGGAGCGAACTCACCACGATGGGATCTGCCGTGATGCCGCGCAGCTTGCGAATGAAGCTCGTGTTGGTCCCCTTGCCCGCGCCCGGAGCCCCCCCGAGGAGGATCAGCTCCTTCGGAAAGCGCAGGTGCTCACGCCCATACTCGCTCTCCAACTGCTTCCAGACATGGCTGAAGATGAGCTGGGCATCCTTGATTTCCAGGTCGGCTGGAGCGGTCGACTTGGTGGCGGTGCTTTGTGCTGGAGCAGGCTGCATGCACTGATAGAAGCGCAGTCGGGCCGTCCGGCAACAGGTCAAATCGCGAGAAGGAGCCGGGCTTCGCCAATATCTTGCGCCGTCACTTCCGCACTTCAGGAAACGCATGAATCTCATCGGCTCCGTTTGTCCGAGAGTGCGTCAGACAGGGGAACTCCGACTGCGGCAAGATGCGCAGCAAGAACACCAAGGCACGCATGGCAGACCTTCCCCGGGGGGCGAAGGATTGTTCCAGCGATGTGCCATTCGCGGGACCGCCCCATGCATGAAAGCCAGCTTCCATCATCGATTTCCCCTGGGTCGGCTGCTGCTGCTGGTCCGGCTGGGCCTGCTCGGGTGCGCGCCGGTGATCTCCTGGAGTTCCTCGTTTGCGCAGGAGGCGTCTCCAAAAACTGAGCCGCGACTCGTCGTCTCTTCCAAAATCGTCTCGCTCAAGGAGACATTCTCCGCCCAGGTGGAGGGCCTGCCCAAGGGGACTGGGGTGGCGTGGACCACCAATGACCGGCTGCGGATGACGCCGGACAGCGAGGATGCCGCGAAGGTCGGCCTGATCGCCGAACGTGCCGGGGACGCGTCCATCTCGGCGGCCTTTCAGGGCCGGACACTGACGGTCCTGGTCACGGTGCTGCGGACGGGTCAGAAAGCCGCTGACGTCCCCGGCGATCAAGCCATCAACCGGCTCGCGGGACTGCTCCGCTGCACGAAGTCCGACCCGCGTGTCAAGATCGCCACCATGCTCAAGAATCTGCGCGGGCAGGTGGGCGGCAACAGCGCGCAGGACTTCATGGCGGCGTACTCGCCCCAGGGGAGCCCGCTGGCACAAACCACGGATGCGGCCGCGCTCCAGTTCTTCCGGGAGATCGGAAAAATGCAGCGGGAAGGCAGCATCCCGAGCGGTCCGAATGACACCATCCCCATGCTGATCATCAATGAAGTCAAAACCCAACTGCTGGCCTACGGCGGAGCGGACTTCGCGGCGGAGTTCTTCGGTCCCGGCTTCCCCGGGAAGAATGGTTCCCCTGTGGAGGCCGCCCTCCTGGGCTTCCGCCGCAAGGTGACCCTGGAAGGCATCCAGCATGTGGCGAAAACCATCAAGGGGCAGGGCGATTTCGGACGGGTGTTCCTGGCCTTTGTCGGGTCGTGGGTATCGCAGGACGTCACGGACTTCACCATCTCCGGAGATATTGACTTCAGTTTTGTGGGCGGCAATCGCGAGCTTCTCATCAGGATGCGCGACACCTTCGACAAGTTCATCAAGGAGCGCACCGGGATGGACATGAGGTCCATTGACTCGCTGTGCACCGCACATGGCGACGCCACCCCCGATGTCTATGTGGGGGACGCCGGGCGCAAGTACGGGGACGACGCCATCGTCGCCAGCATGGTGGCGGAGTTCGACCTGAAGAACGGGACCATCGATCCCCACAACCTGAACGTCGATGGGTATACCGCGGTGTATCAGAGCCTGATTGAAAAGGGCATTCGCAATTATCTCAGCGACCCCAGCAAGGCGACCATCGAGGACTCCATCGCCGCGGAGAACCAGAAGATACATGTCGAGCCGGCATTGTCCTTCGAGATGGTCCGCCACCTTGAGCATGACATCATCGCCAACGCGGAGCGGATTCCCATCGTCGAACTCATTGTCAAGGGCTGCAAGTACCTGGAGCGCTCCAACGCCTACACCAGGACGGAGTTCGCGGGCCATGCGTGCGACCCCGCCATGGCCCAGTTCGCCGACCAACTCCTGGCCATGAAGAAGGCCAAGTCTGGCCCTGCAGCCATGGCCACCGTGATCGAGCAGTTCTTCAGCGCGCGGCCTGAGTTCAAGTCCATGCTCGGCATGGATTTCTCACCAGGGGCGGATGGCAAGCCAGTGGCAATCCTGCGTGAAAACCACGCCGTGGCCATGGAGTTCCTGGGCGCCTGCCGCGGGGAAATGTGGAAGAATGTGAGCTTCGGACTCGAACGGCGCATTGTGGATCTCGGGAAGAGCCGGAAAACGCTGGACGATCTGGCGGCGAAGGAAGGCGATTCCATGCGGGTGCGCAGCACGGAGGCGGGATTCCGCGCGGAACTGGGCAAGGTGTTGAAGGGCCTCGTCGTTGAGCTGGAGATCTGCGGAGAGTTCCACGTCACGATTCCCACCCAGGTGCGGGAGCAGGTGCAGACGCTGCTGGATCTCGCCAGGAGTTTCGAGAATTCCGGCACGCGGGTGAAACTCACCCCCGAGCAGGAGAAGCAGCTGGAACTAATCAAGAGGCTCCTGGACGGCGGCTCCCATCAGCCGCACACCCTCAAAATGGCGGCGGCGCTGGCCATGGATCTGGGGAACAAGGTGATGGAAACCACCAATGCCCGTCTCGACTGGTTGGATGACAAGCTGCTCGGCCCGCTGCGGAACGAGGCGGATTTCCAGAGCTGGATGCAGGAGGTGAATGAATACCGGATGCTGAAGGCGGACCCCGCCACCATCCGTTCACCCGTGACCCGCGCCAAGGTGACGGAGATGCAGAACTCACTCTACGGGAAGTACAAGGCAAGGGTGATCGACCTGGAGATCTCGCTGAACAGCGCGATCTACCGGAACAGCGTTGCCCGCGGCGTGACGAAGATCAACGTCACGATGAATGAGTTCATCCAGGGCCATGAGTCCACGCGCGCGGGGATGAAGGGGCTCATGGCCTTCAACCTCGCCACCGAGATGAGCAGCTACGTGGAGTCCTATTCGCGGGACGGATTCTCCGGGCTTGCGGCGGAGATCATCCGGCGGCGCGTGCCGCTGGGGTCGGCTGCGGAAGCCGCCTACAACGGGCGCTACCTCCGGGCCACGTGGGACACCATCACGACCATCTTTCCGCCGCTGGCCCTGCCGGAAGGCGCCTTGGGAGTCGCCACCTATGCCGCCACCTCGATCCATGGCGCCTGGTGGAGCTCGGAGCTTGATGCCTTCATCGACAAACTCTATGCAGCATCCACCTTTGACACGGACAAAGATCCGCGATTCGCGAATGCCCAGCCGCCGAAGTACATTCTTTTGTCCATCAAGTATCGAAACAAGGATTTCACAAGGGAGGCGCTGATACGTGGGGACGAGTTCCTCCTGGATCCGGCGGCGGACATGGTGCTGTGGGCCAATCTCGCGCAAAGCGATCCTTTCCTGGACCTGATGACCGAGCTGCAGAATCACCCTGCAGCGGGGCCGAAGGTGAGCGCCCACTTCACCAGGCAGTACGAGGCCCGCTGGTTGCAGCTCAAGAGGCAGTTCATGGCAAAAACGATCGAGGAACTGGAAAAGCGGCGGCAGGGCCAGGAGGCGGTGAATCTCGATCTGGTGATCAAGACGCAGGATGAACTGATCGCTATTCTCGATGAACTGGGCATCCGGGATCGGGTGTTTGCCGGGATGGATGAGGAGGTGGGCTCGGCGCTTGGAGCCTTATGGACCTGGCTGAAGAATGCTGGCCGGCCGGTCTGGGGCGGCTCGCTTTCCGAGACGCAGGCGAACCAGATGGCCCGCATCGTGATCAAGTACCGCGATGCCTACAAGGCCATCCTGGAGGCGCGCACGGCAGCGGAAGCCGCTGTGCAAAAGACTTCCGGCATCGCGGCGCCCTACCAGCACACCCTGCGGATCCTCACGGGGGTGCCGTTCCTCACCGGAAAGATTGAAGCTGACACGATGACCGCCGCCCGCTGGTCGGCGCTGCCGGAGTTACTCACCGAGCTCGTGACGAAGGAACTGCTGGGCGTGAAGCAGGAGTATCTGCCCGGCTCCACGCTCGACGTTGCAGGGGAGGATCAGGCGGCGCTGGCGGCCATCTTCTTTGAGGACGTGTGGATCCGGGCCCTGAGCACAGCGGAGGTGCCGGGCATTTCCAAGGCCAGTTTCACGGAAGCCTTGAGCGCCAGGGAGGCCAGACGCGCTGACCTGCTCAGCGCCTTCCGCGCGCGGTATGCGACGGGGAGCGGTGTCTTCCGCCTTACAGCGCTTCAGCGCCTCGGGGCGACGGCGGAGCAGATCCGTGCCGGTCTGCCGGAGACGGCGCCCGTGCTCAATGCCAAGGCTCGCCTGATCGATCTCAAAGGCAAAGAACACCCACTTCAGCCACAGGCCCGCGGCATCTACCAGGCGGGCGGTCTCCCCCCAGGCGCCTACAAACTCAAGGCCAACGCTCCGGGCCTCACCACCGAAGCCGGGACTGAGGAACACGAACAAGATGTCACCGTGTCGAAGCCCGACAGTGGGGCCAAAAAGGCCGATGAAGCAACCGTCTTCTTTGTGGGGAAGGGAGGGCCGGAAGATGCCCTTGCCGTCCAGATAGATCGCACGTCCGCGGATCAGCCCATCCGGAGCGCTGGGGAGAACAGCACCGCTGTTTTCACCGCCGCCGTCAGTCCCAAGCCAGACAGCGGGCGCATCCGTTATCAGTGGGCCGCCGGGGACACGCCGTTGAGCTCGGGGCCGGACCGCGACACCCTGGTCTTTTCCGGACAGGGTCACGCCGGGGAGACCGTGAAGCTGACGGTGCTGGCCATTGACGAGAAGGAGCGCGAGGGCACCGCCTCCGTGGAGTTCAAGGTTCTCGATGCCTCGGACATCCCGGTGGGATTGAAGGAACACCGCCGGAGAATCTACCGGGATCAGGGGGAGACACTGGCACTGATCCATCTGGGCCCGGACCCGGCCGACGTAGGGAAACTCCGCTACTTTTGGACCGTGGAAGATCACGACGGAAAGGTGCTTCACAAGGATCAGGTCAGCTCGGCCCGGACCTTCAATCTCATCGGTGCCCAGTTTCCGGGGAAACGACTGGTCATCTCCGTGGAGACGGTGACTGCGGAGGGACGCAAGGGAGCGGCCACGACCACCATCGATGTGATCGACAAGGATGCGCCGACGACGCTCGCGATGACACTGACGCCAGCCCACAGCACTATAGCGGGGAACGGTTCCATCGATCTCACCGCGGAGGCCACCGGACTTCCGGACTCCGGCGCGATCCAGTAC
>JAEYUU010000476.1 GCA_023429545.1 Verrucomicrobiota bacterium | reverse complement strand
CCGCCGGCGATGATGCCCTGCACCTGCTCCGCGGGTGCGCGGAACGTGGGGGGACATTCACTCGCGTCCAGCACGCCGAGTCTTCCGCTCGTTCCAGCGCCCACATAAAAGAGACGGCCACCGTTTTTGAACGACGCCACGGTCCGTTCCACGAGCCATTGGATCTCGGCCTTCTGCTGCAACACCGCGCGGACTGCGACTTCGTTTTCCTCGACGAGCAACTCGATGGCTTTGTCGAGCGGCATGGAGTCGAGATGCATGGTCTTGGGATTACGCAACTCCGTTGGCGATCGGGCGAGTGAGGAAAGGGGGATGGGAGTGGCGTCCGCTTGAGCTCCGGGCGCAGCATCAGCAGGCAGAGTCGCAGTCCGCCATGCGTCTGGAGCCACGTTGCGCGCTAGCGCGATGGCGCCCCACACACTTTCGCGCTTGAGTTTCTCCACGCGGCAGTCACTCCAGCGCTCGTGAAGTCGCTTGCTTACGGAGGCTGCAAAAATCGGCTGCTTCAACAAGGTGCCGCCTGTCAGAATGAATTGCACGCGCGCACCCGCATCCACCAGGTGACTGGCGCAGTTCGCTGCCATGTCCGCCAGACGATCCGCTGCCTCACGCAGGACATCCCGGGCGAGACCGTCCCCCTTGCCTGCTTCCTGAAACACCGTGACGGCGAGTTGTGCGATGTCATGTTTGGGCGCCTCCTGCGTCCACGGGATGAGATCGTCGGGATGGTTCAACTGCAGTGCACGCAGGATGGCCTGGCCCAGTGCAGGAAACTGCGCCTTGAGATCCTGCTGGTAGACGATTGCCCGCAGAGCCTGCAGGGCGATATCGATGGCGCTGCCGCGATCTCCCAGGATGTGCCCGCGTCCGCCGAACTTCACGGTGCGTCCCTCAGTGTTGCGCCCATATGCACAGGATCCCGTGCCGCTGAGGAGCAGCACCCGTGCATCAGCCTTGTCTGGCCAGGAACCCGCCGCCTCCAGCGCCGTCTCGAGATCATTGGTGGCGCGAAAAGGAATCCCGGGCCATTCATCTACCGCGAGGTCCAGCACGCGGTGCTCATCCGACTCATTCCGCAAACCCGCCATGCCTGCCGCAATGGCAGACGGAGCGCCCGTGCGGCGTTTGATCTCGCGAAAGAGTCGCGTGATTTCCACATTCCTGAGCAGGCGTACATTGGCCGGCCCAAGATCGAACCGTTGCAGCACAACGTCCGCCTCATCCACGAGCAGCACAGAGGTGTGGGTGGCGCCGGTTTCGATGCCCAGAAAGGTGCGCGTGGAACTGCTGCTGGACGGTGAGGATGCCATGTGAGTAGGCAACAAGCTGGCACAACCGGGCTTCACCGCAAAGGGAAGCATGGTGCCATCACTGCTGGATTGCTTTGGAATTCCCGTCATGATGTGGAATCGCATCCGCCATGCCCGTGAAGTCCCCAGCGTTACCGCCCCACGCTCCTGCCATCTCCGAGCCTGGGCAGGTGGACGTTACGCGCAACGGACGAGGCACCAGGCAGCGTGTGCTGGAAGCCACAACCTGTCCACCGCTGGCGGTGCATCGCATCTCGCGTGTGGGCATCGAATGGGCCACACCGGGATTTCAGCGCGTGCGCGTGCGGCCTTCGGGCAGCTTCATCATGGCGGTGTGTGAGGGCAGCGGGCGCATCCTGCTGGATGGTTCGTGGCAGACCATCCGCGCGGGCACGGCTTGCATGGCCCCGCCTCGCATCCTCAATGCCTTCGAATCCAAAGGAGACAGCAAGTGGGTCATCGCCTGGGTGCGCTATGATGAGCCTCCTCCCGTGCATCCGCTCGTCGGTGCGGCCTCACCGCAGAAGGTGAGGTTCGATGCGGAAGCGCTGCGACGTGCCATTGAGGGATTGATTTCAGAATGGGAAACCACGCGTGATTCCAGGCTGGTGCATCACTGGGTGGAGATCGTGCACGGTCTGGCACGGCGCATCGCCCATCCGGCCAGGGTGGATGAGAAACTGCTGGCGCTGTGGAATGACGTGGCCGGAGAGCTCGCTCGCGCCTGGGATCTCGCGAGCCTTGCCGCGCACTTCCATTCCAGTCGCGAGCATCTGCGTCGAGTATGCTTGAAGCAGTTCGGTCGCAGTCCCATGCAGCACCTCACCTACATGCGCATGCAGCAGGCGCGTCATCTGCTGGAGGAGACGAACGACAAGCTGGACACCATAGCCGACGCGGTGGGTTATGAGAGCGGGTTGGTGCTGGCTCGCGCCTTCCGCCGCTGGGTGGGGTGCAGCCCGACTGAGTACAGGAGAGGGTAGCGGGCGAGGTGCCTCGTTGCATTTTCGTCTCCAGCCGGTGGAGAATTGTTCTTTAGAATCGGGCCCCTTTTCCGTAGTCTTGCCTGCTCCGCGCTGACCTGCCCTGACCAGGCGCCATTCGCACGCTCACTTTCTCACTCTCTCCTCCATGCCAACCATCGCCGTACTGGGAACATTTGATACCAAGGGTGCTGAGCACGCCTTCATCGCGGAAGCCATTCGCTCCCGCGGGCATGAGCCCCTGCTCATTCATGTGGGATGCCTGGACGAGCCCACCATCACGCCGGACGTGCCCGTGGAAGACGTGGCCGCGGCAGGTGGCGAGGACTGGCAGGCCGTGTTTGCAAAGAAGGACCGTGGTGAGTCCGTGGCCTTGATGGCCCGCGCTGCGGCGAAGTTTGCCGCGAGGC
The DNA here is from genome assembly GCA_023429545.1 of Verrucomicrobiota bacterium. Lineage (GTDB taxonomy): Bacteria > Verrucomicrobiota > Verrucomicrobiia > Verrucomicrobiales > Verrucomicrobiaceae > Roseimicrobium. Next base: position 19 of record JAEYUU010000476.1, on the reverse strand, counting down.
TCGCGGAGCAGGGCAGGAT
>JAEYUU010000456.1 GCA_023429545.1 Verrucomicrobiota bacterium | reverse complement strand
CTCACCTGGGTCGCCCGCGAGATGAAGGACGGCGGCCACAATGGCGAGCAGATGGAACGTCTCGCTGCAGTGCAGACGGACTTCTACTACGGGAACTTCAGCGTTTTCCAGTCGCTGCCAGACTCCTGGGCCATCGACCAGCTCTTTCCGGTGATGCCCATTCACCGTCTCAAGGAGGAGCCGACGCGCCCCGTCGTCCTTAGTGACATCACCTGCGACAGTGACGGCAAAATCGACCGCTTCATCCACTCCAAGGAAATCCACAGCAGTCTGCCGCTCCATGACATCACGCTGGAGGATGACTACATGCTGGGAATGTTCCTCGTGGGTGCGTACCAGGAAACCTTGGGGGACTTGCACAATCTCCTGGGAGATACCAACGTCGTGAGTGTGCGGATCGAAAGTGGACGGCTCAAATACACGAAGGAGCTCGAAGGCGACACCGTCTCCGAAGTGCTCACTTACGTGGAGTACGAGCCCAAAGAACTCATCCGCCGCTTCCGTGTGCTCGCCGAGGAGGCCGTGGTGAAGAAGCACATCTCCGCCCGCGAACGTTTCGAAATCATGGAGGCCTATGAAGAGGGCCTTCGCGGCTATACCTACTTTGAAAGCTGATCTGACGATTCTGTCACAGAAGCCCAGTCCACCATGGCCGCCCTTCTCTGCATCATAAGTGCAGCTTAGCCCCTTATCCCTTTTAACTTACCCTTTCTTCCCATGTCCCACAGAGTCCTCATCATCGGAGCCGGCGGCGTAGGCCGCGTCGTCGTTCACAAGTGCGCCCAGCTTCCCGAGGTGTTCGGCGAAATCATGCTCGCCAGCCGTACCAAGTCCAAGTGCGACGCCATCGCCGCCGAGTTGAAACGTCCCATCCAGACCGCTGCCGTGGATGCGGACAACGTTCCGGAACTGGTGAAGCTGCTCAAGGCGTTCAAGCCGGAAGTCGTGATCAATGTCGCGCTGCCATATCAGGACCTCACCATCATGGACGCATGTCTGGAAGCAGGCGTGCACTACATTGACACCGCGAACTACGAGCCCCGCGATGTGGCCAAGTTCGAGTACCACTGGCAGTGGGCCTATCAGGAGAAGTTCAGGGCAGCCGGTCTCACCGCGCTGCTTGGCTGCGGATTCGATCCGGGCGTGACGAATGTCTACACCGCCTACGCGCTGAAGCATCACTTCGAGAAAATCGACACACTGGACATCATCGACTGCAACGCAGGTGATCACGGCAAGGCCTTCGCCACGAATTTCAATCCCGAGATCAACCTCCGCGAAGTCACCGCCAACGGCCGCTACTGGGAGAACGGCAAGTGGGTGGAGACGAAACCTCTTGAGATCAAGCGCAGCTTCGACTTCCCGGATGGCATTGGCCCGAAGAACATCTATTGCCTCTACCACGAGGAACTGGAGAGTCTCACCAAGCACATCCCCATACGTCGTGCTCGCTTCTGGATGACCTTTGGCGACAACTACATCAAGCACATGGAAGTGCTGGTGAACGTGGGCATGACCCGCATCGATCCCGTGGTGCACAAGGGCGTGGAGATCATCCCGATTGAGTTCCTCAAGACCCTGCTGCCCGAGCCCGGCACCCTTGGCCCCGATACCAAGGGCAAGACCTGCATCGGCAACTGGATCGAAGGCACCGGCAAGGACGGCAAGTTCAAGCGCTACTACGTGTACAACATCAAGGACCACGAGGACTGCTACCGCGAGACGAACAGCCAGGGCGTGAGCTACACCACCGGTGTTCCCGCCATGATTGCCGCGCGTCAGCTTCTCACCAATCCCGCGGAGTACCGCCAGCCCGGTGTCTGGAATGTCGAGCAACTCAATCCGGATCCCTTCATGGAAGATCTCAATAAGTACGGTCTGCCCTGGGTGGAAACTTGGCCGACTGAGCCGCTGCCGGGGGAGAAGTAACCTTGTCCTGGAGAACCGAAGTCATGCGGGCTTCGGTGCTTTCGAGGAGGTTCCCAGGGCTGCTGGGCTTTGGTGGGATTGCTTGACAGTTCGGAACGCCGACTGCCTCTCCCTCCCATTTGAAAACTCCGCTATCCCATGTAGCATTCCCACCCCTTCGCCCCCGAAGCTACGCACGCCATGAGAATCCTCCGCTATACCGACTCCGACTATGCCAACGAAAAGAACCGCCTCGATCGACGGGCGGAGGCGTCTGACCGGGTGAGGGAGGTGGTATCCTCTGTGATCAAGGACATCCGCGAGCGTGGGGACGCCGCCTTGCTGGAACTGACGAAGAAATTCGACGGAGCGGATCTCACGCCGGAGACGCTCCAGATTCCCATCGCGGAAGCAGAGGCCGCCGTGGCCGGACTTGAGCCACGCGTGATTGAGGCCATGGAGGCTTCCAAGCGCAACGTGCAGGCCTTTGCGCACCAGTCCATGCGCAAGGCATGGTCCATGACCAATGAACAGGGCGCCGAGGTGGGTGAGATGTTCCACCCGTTTGAGCGCGTGGGCGTTTACGTCCCCGGCGGCACTGCTCCACTGGTGAGCACGGCCATTATGACCGTGGCTATCGCCGCCGCAGCCGGAGTGCCGGAAATCGTGGTCTGCTCGCCCTGCGGCAAGGACAGCAAGGTGAACCCCAATCTCCTCGCGGCGTTGAAGCTTGCCGGTGCCACCGAAATCTATCGTGTAGGTGGTTCCCAGGCCATCGCCGCCATGGCGTTTGGCACGGAGACCATCAAGCCCGTGACCAAAATCTTCGGCCCCGGCAACAGTTACGTGGTCGAGGCCAAGCGCCAGGCATTTGGCGTTGTCTCCATCGACCTGCTTCCCGGACCGAGCGAGGTCCTTGTGCTCGCGGACAAGAGCGCCAATCCCGCTTTCATTGCCGCGGATCTCTTGGCACAGGCGGAACACGGCAAGGACAGCGGTGCCGGCTTCCTCACGGATGACGCGGCCTTGCTCGAAGCTGTGCTGAAGGAAGTCGAGACGCAGGGCGCCAAGCTCTCCCGTCAGGACATGGTGCGTAGCGTGCTGGACAAGGAATGCTTCCTCATGCTGGTGCCCACGCTGGAAGAGGGTGCGGAAATCGTGAACAACTACGCCCCCGAGCACTTGAGCCTCATCACGGATCGTGAGCACGACATCCTGCCGCTCATCCGTACTGCCGGCGCCATCTTCCTGGGGAACTTCTCTCCCGTGGCCGTGGGTGATTTCCTTGCTGGTCCCAGCCACACGCTGCCCACTGGCGGGGCTGGGAAGTCCTTCCCAGGTCTCACCGTGGACATGTTCCAGCGGCGCACCAGCATCGTGCGCTTGAGCAAGGATGCATGCGCCGAATCCGAATCCGTCGTCCGCATCTTCAGCGAAATCGAAGGGCTGGATGCGCATGGGAATTCCGTGACGGTGCGTAGTGCTTGAGAATTTGCGCGGAGGTCTCTACGTTCAGCTCTCATGAGCACATCTCCGTCGGTCCATTTGGTTGCTTACATCCAGCGACTCATACAGGAGACATTCGACATCTCAGAAGCCGAGGCGAAGGATCGCGCCCTTGGCTATGTATCGCTTGCAGAGGGCTGGGGTGGCCCAGGAGCAGGCGCAAATATTGATTGGGTATACCGTGTGCGCAAAGATTTGGGAAAAACCCAGAAATGGCGCTCCGAGACAGTGAGGGAGGAGTTCGCAGCGATGCAAAAACAGTCGGTGAAAGCCTACGAATTGCTGATAGACCGGAACAAGCCCGGAAGTGGAGTGCAAATCTGACAGGGGCTTTGCACACCCAGGACCCGCACTTCATTTTGACAACTCCCACCGCCCCCGCTAAAACGGCGGGCGCATTTCCCGTAGCATCCAGCAACCAGACCGAAGCAACTCTCTTCCTTACACACACCTCATCATGAGCTCCAATCCACCCAAGAAGATCATCAACGACCCCCTCAAGTGTGCCGACGAACTCTTCGAAGGCCTGGTGATGGCGTATGACGGCAAGGCGCGCAAGGTCGGTAGCCGGTCCATCGTGATGAATGACCTGCGTCCGAATGCTCCGGCATTGCTGGTGGGTGGTGGCGCGGGACACGAGCCCATCTACCATGGCTTGGTGGGGAAGGGGATGGCGGATGGCGCGGCCATTGGTGACATTTTTGCGGCTCCTCCTCCCGACATCGTTCTGGAAGCCGCCCAGGCGGTGAATCGCGGCAAGGGTGTGCTCTTTCTCTACGGCAACTATGCCGGTGATGTGATGAACTTCGACATCGGCGCCGAACTCGCGGCGGAAGAAGGCATCGAGGTAAAGACGGTCATCATCAATGACGACGTCGCTTCCGCACCCCTCGATGCGAAGCACAATCGCCGTGGCGTCGCGGGCCTCGTGCCGATTACCAAGCTCGCGGGTGCTGCGGCCACCGTGGTGGATTCACTGGATGAACTGGCACGCATCGCCCAAAAGGCTGTGGACAATACGCGCACCGTGGGTGTCTCCACCAAGCCTGGCAGCATTCCCGCCACCGGTCAGCCCACCTTCGAGCTCGCGGACGACGTCATCGGACTCGGCATGGGCATCCATGGGGAAAAAGGCGTGGGCCTCATTCCCATGTGCACGGCGGACGAACTCGCTCCGAAGATGCTCGATATCATCTTCGGCGACGACCTTCCCCTCAATGCAGGCGACGAAATCGTGTTCTTTGTGAACAGCCTCGGCAGCACCCACATGATGGAGTTGCTCATCCTCCTGCGCGCCGCCAAGCCGATACTTGAGAAGCGCGGGCTCAAGGTGCACCAGACCATTGTGGACAACATTGTCACCTGCCAGGAGATGGCGGGCGTGTCCTTCAGCGTGACCAAGCTCGCTGCGGAACTGAAGAAGCTCTGGGTTCTCCCCTGCGAAAGCGTGGGCTACACCAAGCTGTAAGCTTCGCCACCATCATTTCGAAGCGAGAAGGCAGGCCAGCTGGCCTGCCTTTTTTCTTTTGCGCCATCGTTGTTCTCACAAGCTTGGGGCTTTGTCCGGGGCTCCCTGCGCTTGGTTCGGACCGGGAACATTGCACGATGCCATGGAAAACCCGTGCATGGTGCAACGGGAACCTGGGATTGCGGTTGTGAGTGCGGGTTGTGTAAGAGACTCAAATCGAGTGGATTGTTTGCGGTAGCGGGCCGTTGGCGCGGAAAGTGCCCCATTGAAGAGATGAGAAAGCATCCGGCTTCTCTTCAACCAAAATCCAAAACATGAAAACACGACTACTTTTGATCACACCGGCGCTCTTCCTCGGTCTCACGGCTTGTGAGGAAAGCCCCCGTGAGGAAGCTCGCGAAGCTCGGGAAGAGATGCGCGAGGAAGCTCGCGAAGTCCGGGAAGAAGCCCGCGAGGCAGCCGCCGAAAGGCAGGAGAAGGTAAACGAAACTCTGACCGCCTCTCCCTCCAAGCTCAAAGCCAAGGGAAATTGGAATGAAACCAAAGGCAAGCTGAAGCAGAAGTTCGCAGACCTCACGGACGACGACCTCCTGTACCAGGAAGGCAAGGAGGATGAGCTCTATGGCCGCCTACAGCAGCGCCTCGGCAAATCCCGCGAAGAAATTGATCGCATCATTGATGAACTCTAACGGCTCGGAGTTCCCGCCCTGCCCCGGTTCTCAATGAGTCGTGGTGCTCGGCCAAAGAAGAGCCAAGTCACGCAAACCCCCTTCACCTGTCATGAAAATCCCCACTTTACCGACCGGTCAATTCGAGCCCAAGGGCAAGATTGGATACATCATCCTCTGGCTCATGGGCGTCCCGGCGTCCGTGCTGTTTCTCTTCTTCCTGTTGCGCGGTTGCACCTGAGTAGGGACAACGCCGGGAAAAGGTCCTCCGAATAGAGGGACCAAGACACGAACAAACTGGCGGGCACTTCACCCGCCAGTTAGTTTGTTTTTTGGAACGCGGGCTTTCTATTCGAAGAAACGCTTCAGTGGTCCCGGCGTCTTCGTTTTGCCCAGGGAGTGCAGTCCACGCTTCACCGCATTCACGCCGTCTCCCGCGAGATGGCTGGCCTTTTCGTACGCAGGCTCGGTGAGGTGTGCCAGGCGGGACTGGATGTCCTCCAGCAGGCGCAGGGCACGATTCTTGGGCGGGGGTGGGGGAGTCAGGAGTTCCTTCAGCACCATGCCCACGGCGCAGCCCACGCCGATGATGGTGAGCACGGAGGCAACCGGATGTTCGCGCAGGATGTTCTCCACCTGCTTCAGCGTCGAAGGGGGCGGCGCATCGTGAGGCGAGGGGATGTGGGGAAACGCGGGAGTCGATTCAATAGGATTGCTCATGTTCAGAACGGGTTTTGGATTGTGAGAGCACGAGTTCGACTGCCTTCATCACGCCGAAGGTCAGCAGCGCTGGTTTCAGCAGCGTGAGCGCGGTGGCCGTGGCGCCGGAGACGAGGAGACGCTTCGGCAGCACATGGAAGAGCAGGCCAATGCCAAAGGCCACCGCCACCGCTTTCGCCGGCTCGCGATGTGCCATGGTTTCGGCTTCGTGCAGGATCTCGCGGACGAATTGCTCCAGCGGTTTGGCGGGTGTCGCTTCGCTCATAGATAGGGTGGCTTGAAATAGGTGATGGGGAATCCTCCCTGAGGATTCGCGTGAGATGCCGTGGCCGGATACGCAAACTTCATTCCTCTAACCCGTCGGCAGAAGCCGCTTTTCGCGAAACAGGCGGGTCAGGATCTCCTTGCCGCCGCTTTCGATGATGTCCCCGTGTCCCACAATCACACGATCAAAGTCCCACTGCATCATCTGCTGGAGTGACTGGGTGAAGGCCGCCCGGTCCTTCACCTGGGAGAGGAGCAGCCTGCTCACGCCCGGACCGCTCTGCAGTCCGAAAAAAGCCTTCAGCAGGAAGCGCAGCCACGCTCCGGCGGTGGGTGGGACGTTGAAAACAAGATCAGCCAGGACCAGCGTTTTCGTGGTGACGTGGAGGAACACATGTTCCCCGAGCCTGGGCATGCCTCCCAAGGCCAGTACCTCCAGTTGCCCATCCCATTCCGGGGGAGGCTGGGTCAGTGGCCGGGGGGGCATGCCACCGCCGGTGACTGGAAACCCGGGAGGTACGTAAAAGTCCGCTTCCGGCAGGGCGGCGCGGGCCTGCAGGGAAAAGGTGTCGTGGGTGCAGGTGGCCTCGATCAGCCAGGTGGGGTCACCCAGTTCACGAATGGCGGCGGCATCCCCTGCGGTGAACGGTGCTGTCGAGTGAATCACCACCTGGCCGCCCAGCCGGATGATGGTCACGGTGCGCCCAAGGTCCGCTCCCAGCAGAGACATGCGATAGCGCGACACCCAGAGATTCTCGGCAACCTGCTGCATGCCCCACCAAACGATCGGACATCCCTCTTGCCAAGGGGCAATTCACCAGAGTGGGCCCCCGTGTTCACCTTGGCGTTTGACAAAGCCCAAGCCGTCTCCATGTAATCCACCCCGTTTATGCCCAAGACATCCCTCTCCAAAGAAGACGTCAAAGCCATGCTGCTGCTGGCCTGCGAGCGCATCATCGCCGCCGAGCCCCAGCTCTCCGAAGCCGACCGCAATCTTGGCGATGGCGACCACGGCCTCGGCATGCAG
>JAEYUU010000367.1 GCA_023429545.1 Verrucomicrobiota bacterium | reverse complement strand
CCATCGTCGTGGGTGGCGGTGGCCTCTCCAAGGAGCTTGGCACGCGCGCGCTTGAGCTGGGCTGGCCGGTGCTGCAGAGTTATGGCATGACCGAGACCGCCTCCCAGGTGGCCACCGAGCCGCTGGAACATCTGCGCGCGGGGTTCGATCCTGACTCGCTGGAAGTGCTGCCGTGCTGGACGGTGGAGACGACCACGGAGGATGCGCTCATCGTGCGCGGCGCTCCTCTCGCCATGGGGTATGCCATCAAACGGGACACTGGCTGGCACTGGGAAGCGATTGACGCGGAGGCAGGCCTCACCACCCGGGATCGGGTGCAGGTGTGGTGGCATGGCACGCGACGCTTCCTGCGCTTCCTGGGACGTGAGTCGTCCTTTGTGAAAGTGCTCGGTGAACTGGTGAATCTGCCGGCGCTGCAGCAGCGGCTCGAGGACATGCTGATTGCCTCAGGCGGCGACCCGCGCACCACACTCGTCTGGCCAGTGCCGGATGCGCGCAAGGACACGCGCCTGCTGCTGGTTGGTTCGGCGAGTGCCGAGTCATTGGAGCAGCTTCGTGTCCGATTCAATGAAGGCATGCCGGGTTACGAACGGCTGGATGCCGCCATCGCCGTGCCGGAAATTCCACGCACCGCCCTGGGCAAGGTGGATGGCGGCAGGATGGCGGAGATGGTAGGAAATTTGCTGCAGCCCACGCGGACTTGCGATGGCATGACAAAGCCTGCCTGATAATTCGATTCAACGAGCGCTCCATGATTTCCGACTTCACCTCCCAGAACCCCTTCGCGTTGCTCACACTCATCGCCGCGCCGGCGTTGCTGACGAATGCCGCGTCCCTGCTGGCACTGAGCACGAGCAATCGCTTCCTGCGCGCGGGCGAGCGCCTGCGCGCCGTGGCGGACGGCATTGAAAAGGCGGCACTGGAGGACAAGCACTGGCGGCTGGTGCAGATGAACCGCATCGAGCAGCAGGCCATCCTGCTCCGGATGCCCTGCGTGTGATCTATGTGGCGCTGGGGGGCTTCGTGAGCGCGAGCCTGGTATCCATCGTGGGTGCAGGATTCTCCGCGCGCGACTGGCATCCCGCTGCGGAGATCATGATGGTCATCGGGCTGGTCTGCGGATTCATCGGCGCGGGCTCCGTGGTCTGGGCCTGCGTGCGCCTCTTCCATGCCACGCGCCTCTCTCTGATGAACATCTCCGAGGAGGCGGAGATGATTCGCGGGAAGATCGCGAAGAAATAGGAGCATGACGCAAATGTGACCGTGGCCGATGTTTCGATGCTGAATGCGCATCGGACTGCAATGCGAGTCCAAAGCAGGCGTTCTCCATCGCATGCTGCTTCCACGCCCTCACCTTGCCCTCATGTATGGCTGCCTGCTGGCGTTCTCCCAAGGGACGACCGCCGGCGTGGCGGCACAGCAATCTTCCCTGCCCAACATCATCCTCATCCTCGCGGACAATCTCGGTACGGGTGATCTGGGTTGCTACGGCTCGAAGCTGCATCGCACGCCCAACATGGATCGCATGGCGGCGGAGGGCACGCGCCTCACGAGCTTCTACGTGACGAGCGGTGTCTGCACGCCGAGTCGCGCCAGCATCATGACCGGCTGCTACGCGCAACGCATCAATCTCCATGTGAGTGACACTGGCAAGGCCGTGCTGCAGCCGGTCTCGCCCAAGGGATTGCACCCAGATGAAGTTACGATCGCAGAGGCGCTGAAGACACGCGGCTACGCCACGGCCTGTTTTGGCAAATGGCATCTCGGCGACCAACCGCCCTTCCTGCCGACCAGGCAGGGTTTCGATGAATTCCTTGGCATCCCCTACAGCGAGGACATGGTGAAGGAGGTGCGTCCCGAGGTGTGGCCCGAACTGCCGCTGATGCGCGGGGACAAGGTCATCGAAGCGCCGGTGGACTGCCGGAAGCTCACGCATCTCTACACGGAGGCCGCAGTGGATTTCATTCGCCGCCACGGGGAGAAACCCTTCTTCCTCTACATGCCGCAGGCAAGACCTGGATCCACGAAGGTGGTGCATGTCAGTGATGAGTTCCGCGGAAAGAGCAAGAATGGCCTGTACGGTGACAGCGTGGAGGAGCTGTACTGGTCGATGGGTGAGGTGCTTGATGAACTCAAGAAGCAAGGCCTCGATGAGAACACACTCGTCCTCTGGACCTCCGACAACGGCGCGGTGCAGCGCAACCCCGCGCAGGGCAGCAATGCTCCGTACAAGGGCTGGGGCTACAGCACCTCGGAAGGCGGCATGCGCATGCCCTGTCTCATTCGCTGGCCCGGCCACGTGCCTGCGGGCCGGGTGTGTGATGATCTGCTCTCCACGCTGGATCTGCTGCCGACCTTCGCCGCGCTCGCCGGAGCAAAGGTGGAGGATGGACGCGAGCGCGATGGCTTCGATGCGAGTGCCAGTTGGCTTGGCAAGGTGGATGCGCGTTCGGCGTATGATGACACCGGATTTTTCTACTATCACTTCGACCAGCTACAGGCCGTGCGCAGCGGGCCATGGAAGCTCTACCTGCCACTGGAGAATCCGGTGCGCATGGGGGGAAAGAATCAGTCAGCGCAGGTGATGGCCCTCTACGACGTGCGAAACGATGTGAGCGAGGCGAATGAGATGTCCACGAAGCGCCCGGAGATCGTGCAGCAGCTTCTCAAGCTCGCCGAGAATGCGCGCGTGGATATTGGTGATCAGGGCAAACTTGGATCAGGAAGGCGTGCGGCGGGTCTGGTGGAGAAGGTGAC